>CAMDQY010000140.1 GCA_945906005.1 Novosphingobium sp. Chol11
GTGGCGCGGGACAATGTTGTCGGCGTGCAGTTCCACCCGGAAAAGAGCCAGAAATACGGGCTTGAGCTGCTTGCCAGGTTTCTGGAGTGGCAACCGTGAGTTTCGCCTACACCATCAGGAAGAACCTGCGCCGGGCGCGCAAACTGGTCCATGTCGCCAGTACGCCGGGGTATCGGGCCGCCATGCGCAGGCGGATATTTCCGACGATAGAGCACGAGGCGATGTTCGCTTCGTTCCGGTTCGACACCGTCATCGACGTGGGCGCAAACATCGGCCAGTTTGCGGTAACCGCGCACTGCGCCAACCCCACCGCGCGCGTGTTCTGTTTCGAGCCGCACAAGGGCTGTGTCGAGCGGTTGCGCGGGCTGGCGCAGGATTATCCGCGCCTCACCATTTACGATCATGGCCTTGGTGCGCAGGCCGCCCAGTTCGAGATCAACGTCGCCAGTAACCTTGGCTCGTCCTCGATCCTCGATTTCACCGATCTGCAGCTCGAAACCTATCCGGGCGTGACGGTCGTCGGCAAGGAGACGATCCGGGTCGAGGCACTCGATAAGGTGGCCACGCCCGAGATGACGCAGGGGCGCACGCTGCTGAAGATGGACGTGCAGGGCTTCGAACTTGAGGTGCTCAAGGGCGCGACTGCGACGCTTGAAAATATCGAAGCGATCAATCTCGAGGCGAGCTTCGTGCCGCTCTACGCCGATCAGCCGCTTGCAACCGAGCTTATTGTCTGGCTCGATCAGCACGGCTTCGGCCTTGCGGCGATCTACAATGTCGACAGCGGGGCGGGGGCCACGCCCAGCCAGGCCGATTGCCTGTTCCTGCGCAAGCAGGAGATTTCAGGAGCAGGCGTTTGATCGTCTTTCCTGCCATCGACCTCAAAGAGGGGCAGGTCGTGCGCCTTGCCGAAGGCGACATGGACCGTGCCACGGTTTACGGTGACGATCCCGCCGCGCAGGCTGTCCTTTTTGCAGAGGCCGGTGCGCAATACCTCCATGTCGTTGATCTCGACGGCTCGTTCGCTGGCGGTGCCCGCAATCGCGAGGCAGTCGAGGCCGTGCTCGAAGCCTTTCCCGGCCATGTGCAGCTTGGCGGCGGCATCCGCGATGCCAAGGCCGTCTCCGGCTGGTTCGAGCTTGGCGTGTCGCGGGTCGTCATGGGCACCGCAGCGCTGAAAGATCCGCAATTCGTCAAGGACATGGCGAGTGAGTGGCCCGGCGGCATCGTCGTTGCAGTCGATGCGCGCGACGGCATGGTCGCGACCGAGGGCTGGGCTGAACTTTCCGACGTGCCGGTTATCGATCTCGCGCGCCGCTTCGAGGATGCGGGTGTTGCGAGCCTGCTGTTTACCGATATCGGCCGCGACGGAATGCTCAAGGGTTGCAATGTTCAGGCAACGGTCGATCTTGCCACCCAAAGCTCGCTGCCGGTGATCGCCAGCGGCGGGGTCGCTGGCCTCGACGATATCCGGATGCTGGCGCTGAATGCGCACCTCGGCATCGAGGGAGTGATTACCGGCCGCGCACTCTATGACGGGCGGCTCGATCTTGCGGCGGCCATCGCCATGGCGGAGCGCGACTGATGACCGTGCGAATCCGCGTCATACCTTGCCTCGATGTCGCCAATGGCCGCGTGGTCAAGGGCGTGAACTTCGTCGATCTCAAGGACGCGGGCGATCCGGTCGAACAGGCGCGCGCTTATGATCTGGCGGGCGCGGACGAGCTGTGCTTCCTCGATATTACTGCGAGCCACGAAGCGCGCGGCACCTTGCTCGACATCGTCAGTCGCACAGCAGAGGCCTGCTTCATGCCGCTGACGGTCGGCGGCGGCGTGCGCACCGTCGAAGATGCGCGGGCGCTATTGCTGGCGGGCGCAGACAAAGTCGCGGTCAATTCAGCGGCAGTATCGCGGCCAGAAGTGGTGGCTGACATCGCGGAGAGGATGGGCAGTCAGTGCGTGGTCGCCTCGATCGATGCGAGGCGCGTCGCGCAAGGACGCTGGGAAATTTTCACCCACGGCGGACGCAAGGAAACCGGCATAGACGCGGTAGAGCATGCGGTGAAGCTGGCCGGGCTGGGCGCGGGCGAATTGCTTGTCACATCTATGGATGGCGACGGCACCCAAGCCGGATATGACCTTGAACTCACCCGCGCGATTGCCGATTCCGTCTCTGTGCCGGTGGTAGCGAGCGGAGGGGTCGGCACTTTGGACCATCTGGTCGATGGCGTCGCCAAAGGCCACGCAAGCGCGGTACTCGCTGCATCGATATTCCACTTCGGTACCTATTCGATCGCCGAGGCGCACGCCGCGTTGCGCGCTGCAGGACTTCCAGCGCGCGGCTGATCAGATCGCTGTCGGTTACGCTTACAACTCGTTCGCTCGCTACAGTGGTGTTTACCATCGTCACCACTACGATTGCGCACATTCCCATAAGTGGCATGCAAATTGCCTTAACCTTTCGCAAGCCATCGAAGGGTCCAATTTGCATGCGCTCCATCAAGACCGTGCTGACAAGTGCGGTGGTGCTCCTTTCGACGACAGTTTCCGCAATGGCACAAAGCAGCCGGGCCGAAGTTCCCGAACCCGATACCATCGCACTGATTTCGCTGGCGATGGCGGGAATCATTCTCGGCTGCCGCTGGGCGGCCAAACGCCCGCCGAAGGATTGACGGCTGGCAAGTCTCGCCGCATTGCTGGCCGTAATGAGCCAGCCCGGAACACTCGAACGCCTTGAGGCCACCATCGCCGCACGCCGCGGCGCGCATCCCGATTCGAGCTATGTCGCAAAGCTTGAGGCCAGGGGCCTTGGCAAGATCGCGCAGAAGCTTGGTGAGGAAGCCACCGAAGCCGTGATTGCCGCGCTCATGGGCGACGAGGTGGACCTTGTTGGCGAGGCGGCGGACGTTCTTTTCCACCTGCTGGTATTGCTGGGCCACAAGGGCGTTGCGTTCGCCGATGTGCTCGCCGAACTTGAGCGGCGCGAAGGCACGTCCGGTCTCGACGAAAAGGCATCTCGCCAAAGCTGAACAGCTAAGAGGTATTTGCAAGCCATGCCGATCGACCCGCGTGCTCCCTACGACGACCAGAACATCTTTGCGAAAATCCTTCGCGGCGAAATCCCCTGCAGCAAGGTTTATGAGGACGACGCCGCGCTCGCGTTCCACGATATCCGCCCGCAGGCTCCGGTCCATGTGCTCGTCATTCCCAAGGGAAGCTATGTGAGCTGGGACGATTTCACGGCCAAGGCGGACGACGGCGAAATTGCCGCGTTCATGCGTGCGGTCGGCAATGTCACACGTCAGCTGGAGCTGGATGGTCCGGGATACCGTCTGATGGTCAACATGGGTACCAACGGCCAACAGGAAGTGCCGCATCTGCATGTCCACATTTTTGGCGGACGCCAGTTCTTCCACATGATTCCAGACTGATATTCAGGCTCTTTGAGCCTCGTTCAGACCTCCCACCCCGCCTCCCCACCCGGCCACCAAGCGTAACGGTATTGTTGGTGGCCGGGTGGGGAGGCGGGGTGGGAGGTACGGGTTCACGCAGTGAACCGTCACGGGAGTCGGAACGAGACACAGGCGCGGCGAACCGAACCTGAGACTGTGCAGAACGGGACAGCCTGCCTTCCAACAAGGCCTCAACCCGTCTAAAAGACACGCAATGACCGCGCACCCGGCACCCCCTTGCGGCCATTTTGACGGGCCGCTGCACCGCCTTGCCGTGCGCGTCTATCATGAGGATACCGACGCTACCGGCCGCGTTTACCATGGCGCTTACCTGCGCTGGTTCGAGCGCGCGCGCTCCGACATTCTCGATCTGCTGGGCATAGACCAGCGCGCCGCGATCGAGGCGGGGGAGGGCTTCTATGTCGTTTCCGATGTGGCGATCCGCTATCGCGCCCCGGCGCTTCTGGGCGATGTCGTCGTCATCGAGATGACCTGCGAGGAGGCCAGAGCTGCCAGCGCTCGCATGTTTCAAGTCGCTGTCAAAGGCGGGGAAAAGCTGTGCGAGGCCAAGGTCCGGGTCGGCTTCGTCGACCCTGACGGCAAAGCGAAACAACAACCCAAGCCTTGGCGAGACGCCTTCGCCGCAATTGTTTCCCACACGAAAGGAGCCTGATGTCCGATCTTGCAATGCTTGCCATGGCCGCCGCACCGCAGCGGCTCAACCCGGTCAAGCTGTTCCTCGATGCCGATATCGTCGTGCAGGTGGTGATGGTGGGCTTGCTGCTTGCAGCGATATGGACCTGGGCGATCATCGTTGGCTTCTCGTTGCGCATGGGTAGCGTGAGGCGCAAGAGCATTGCCTATGAGCGCCAATTCTGGAAGGTCAGCAACCTTGCGAGCCTGCGCGAGGACGAGACCGCGTCGCGCGTTGCCTCGGGCCGGGTCGCGCTGGCGGGGATCGACGAGTGGCAGCGGTCGGTTGCGGTGGCGGGCTTCAATCTCGATGGCGCGCGTCATCGGGTCGGTTCCGCGCTTGATGCGGCGGTGGCTGAAGAGGCCGATTCGCTCGCTTCCCGGCTCAATTTCCTCGCGACAACCGGCGCGGTCGCCCCGTTCATCGGCTTGTTCGGCACCGTCTGGGGCATCATGAACAGCTTCTTCCAGATCGGCCAGCAGCAGAACAGCTCGCTCGCGGTGGTTGCTCCGGGCATTTCGGAGGCGCTGTTCGCCACCGCGCTCGGGCTGTTCGCTGCGATCCCCGCAGTCATCGCCTACAACCGCTTTTCGCACAGCGTGAACCAGTTCGAAGCCCGGTTGCAACGGTTTGCCGACAGGTTCCATGCGCTCGTGTCTTCCCGGCTGGAGCAGCGCTGATGGCGATGTCGTTGGGAGGTGGCGGAGTGCGCTCTCGTCGTGGCGGTCGGGGCAGGACTGGCCGCGCGCCGATGGCCGAGATCAACGTCACCCCGTTTGTCGATGTCATGCTGGTGTTGTTGATCATCTTCATGGTGACCGCGCCGCTGCTGACCGCAGGTGTACCGATCGACCTGCCCGACAGCCGCGCCAAGGCGCTATCCGAGGAACGCGAGCAAGTGACGATCAGCCTCGCCAGCGATGGTACGGTTGCTGTCGACGAGGCGCGGACGACGCTGGCCCAACTGCCCGATGCGCTTGCCGCGCTGCCGCTGGGCGAGGATGGCAAGCCGCCGTTGGTGACTCTGCGCGCGGACAAGGTGCTCGATTACGGGGCGGTCATGGCGGTCATGGGCGAGCTCAATCGCGCCGGTTTCAACGCGATCACGCTGGTCACCAACGCATCGGGGGAGATTCCGGCGGGAGCTCCCGAACTCTCCGTGGGGGAATCAAATACCGTCAGTGACGGTTCAGGCGAGGCTGAATAGGAAAGGCATTATGGCAGGTTCCGCGCTGACCAAGGAGGAAGGCTGGGGGCTGGCGATCTCGATTGCCGGGCACGCCACGCTGCTGGCCGTTCTGTTGCTGCGCCCGGCTTCTGACAATGTTGTGATCCCGCCCGAGCGCGTCGAAGTGACGATCAGCGAGGAGGTGGGGCTCAAGTCCGTCTCTCCCGAACCTTCGGCCAAAGCTGCGCCCGACGAGGCTCCGGACATCGGCGAGGCAGCACCAGCGCCCGAACCGGCACCCGCACCCGCACTTCTGCCGCCGCAACCTGCCGCGCGCGTGATCGAGCCACCAAGGCCGCGCCAGATCGCGAAACCCGAGCCGAAAAAGCCTGAGCCGCGCAAGGTTGAGATGGCGAGGCCGGAGCCGAGGAAGCCGCCGGTTCGCAAGCCGCCTCCACGAAGTGCAACGCCGCCCAGGCCCAGTGCCATTGACCGGATCGCCAAACCCGCTCCTGCCGCCAGCAAGCCCGCGAGCAAAGCGCCTTCCGCCGCCGCGCCGAACAAGTCCGCATCGCTGAGCAAGAAGCCCGGCGGCACCCGCTTTGCCGAGGCCTTCAGGCAAGGCACCCCGGGTGCGACCAATGCATCGGGCAGTGGAGCACCGGCCGCGACCATTGGTCCGCAGATCAAGGCTTCGTTAGGGCAAGCAATTCGGCGGCAATTGAAGCCACGCTGGTCTGCACCCCAGGGAGCGGAAGCGGAACTTCTGGTCACCAAGGTGCGTTTCCGCCTCAATCGCGATGGTTCGCTTGCCGGAGAACCGCAAGTGGTCAACACTTTGGGCCAGACCGAGGCCAATCGGGCGCAGGTCGCCCGCCATCAGGAGCAGGCAGTGCGGGCGGTTAAATTGGCCGAGCCATTCATTCTTCCGGTTGAGTTTTATTCTGGCTGGCAAACCGTAATTACAAACTTCGACAAAGGTCTCTCCCAATGAAAATTTTCTTCGCCGGGTTGGCGTTTGTCCTTTTTGCTGCCTTGCCATTGCGTGCTCAAGAATTGCCAACTCCACCAACTCCACCAACTGCGCCCAACGATTCTGACGGGCTTGAAGTAACCGTCACGGACGACAGTGAATGGCAGGATCTGGGCATCGCCATCACCACCTTTGCCACCGATCAGGACGTGCCGACGCGGGCCAGCGCCGGATCGACCGCCTCGATCGGGCGGCAGATGGCCGAGATCGTAGCCGCGAATCTGCGCAACAATGGCCTGTTCAAGCCCTCGGGGCCGCAGGGCCTGCCGCAGCCCGGTTATGCGATGGTGCCTAGCCCCGACTATCCAGTGTGGCAGGGACGCAGCGCCGACATGCTTGTGCAGGGCTATGTCCGCGCCAATCCCGGCGGGAATCTCACGGTAGGCTGCTATCTGTTCGACGTTGCGCTGTCGCAGCAGCTCGCCAAGGCGGGCTGGGACGTCTCACCAGGCGACTGGCGCCGCGCGGCGCACAAATGCGCCGACATGGTCTATTCGCGGCTCTCGGGTGAAAGCCCGTTCTTCGACAGCAAGATCGCCTATATCGCCGAGACGGGGCCGAAGGATCGCCGCGTCAAGCGCCTTGCCATCATGGATTCGGACGGTGCGAA
>CAMDQY010000141.1 GCA_945906005.1 Novosphingobium sp. Chol11
AATCACTTTTCGCACCAGCCCGAAAACCGCCGTTCAGTCCTGAGCGAAGGGGCTGGCAATCACTACCCGCTCGCCATTCCACTCGGTGACGGCAGCCGCAATCATCGGAACCATGAAACGCTTGCCGTCCGGTTTTTCGATGTCGAGAATGTCACCAGCGCCGTAGTTCTCGACGGCGACCACCGTGCCGAGCGCTTCGCCGGCATCCGAAACGGCGGCAAGGCCGATCAAGTCGGCGTGGTAATATTCGCCTTCTTCCAACGGCGGCAATGCGGAGCGCGGGACGGTCAGTTCGGTGCCACGCAGGCTTTCCGCCGCATTGCGATCGATCACTTCGGCGAAGCGGGCGATTGCCCCGCCTTTGCCGTCTTCCCTGATCTTGCTGACGGTCAGCGCCGATGCGTTAAAGGCGCGGAATCGCTTGAGCGATTCCGCGCCTTCACCGTACAGCTTGAGGCGAACCTCGCCCGTAACGCCATGCGCGCCAGTGATGACGGCAAGCGTGACGGGTCGGTCCATTGCCCGCTCTTAACCCTCAGCTTTTTCCTCACCGGGAGCATCCTCAGCAGCAGGCGCTTCTTCGGCGGGAGCTTCCTCAGCGGCAGGACCTTCCTCGGCGGGAGCAGCCGGACCGCCCTCGGCAACTTCCTCGGCAATCGCGGCAGCATCCTGCGCGCTCGCATCGGCGGGAACCTCGTCGGCTACCGCATCGGCGACCGCCTCGGCAGTCACCTCGGTCTTGACCGAGCCGGTGGAGTCGCTCTCGGCATCGGCGGGCGCATTGGTAGCTTCTTCAGCAGCAGGAGCTTCCTCAGCGACCGGAGCTTCCTCGACCGGAGCGTTGGCAGCTTCCTCGGCGGTGACCAGCTTGGCAGCCCGGTCCTCGGCGCGATCCTTGGCCTTTTGGCCCGGCTCGGCCTTGTTCGGGTTGTTGCGGACAGCGCGCTCCTTGATGCCGGCAGCATCGAGGAAACGGGCGACGCGGTCCGATGCCTGTGCACCGACGCCCAGCCAGTAGCGAGCACGCTCCTCGTTGAACTTCACGCGGTCCGGATTGTCCTTGGCGAGCACGGGATTGTAGGTTCCGATCTGCTCCAGATACTTGCCATCGCGGGCCGAACGGCTGTCAGCCACGACGATTCGGTAATAAGGGCGCTTCTTGGCGCCGCCGCGCGAGAGACGAATTGCAACTGCCATTGTAGTAACCTTCCTTGTAAAATTCCGAATTCAAACAATTCTATTTCTTGAGTAATTTCGAGAGGTCGGGAGGGAGACCACCGCCCCCGCCAAGGCCGGGCAATTTCGGGCCACCGCCAGTCAGCCCCGGCATCACCGCGTCCATGCCGCCGGCACCGAACATCGCGCCAAGCCCCTTGAGGCCGCCCATCTTCTTGATCTGCTTCATCGCGCGGCCCATTTCCTGGTGCATCTTGAGCACCTTGTTGACCTCCTGGACCTGCGTGCCAGAGCCGTTCGCCACCCGGATCTTGCGCTTGGCGTTCAAAAGTTCGGGCCGGGCGCGCTCCTTGGGGGTCATCGAGCCGATGATCGCATCCATGTGCACCAGCACCTTGTCGTCCATGTTGGCAGAGGCCATCGCCTGCTTGGCTTTCTTCATGCCCGGCATCAGGCCCGCCAGCATCCCCATGCCGCCCATGTTCTGCATCTGGCGAAGCTGGGTGCGCAGATCGTCGAGATCGAACTCGCCCTTGGCCATGCGCCGCGCGAGCCGCTCGGCGTCTTCCTCCTTGATCGTATCCGCCGCCCGTTCGACGATCGAGACGATGTCGCCCATGCCAAGGATGCGTCCGGCCACACGTCCGGGATGAAATGCCTCGATCGCGTCGAGCTTTTCGCCAGTGCCGGCAAATTTGATCGGCTTACCAGTTACTGCGCGCATCGAAAGCGCCGCGCCGCCGCGCGCATCACCGTCCATGCGGGTGAGGATCACGCCGGTAAGATCGACCTCACCGCCGAAGCTCTGCGCAACATTGACCGCGTCCTGACCGGTGAGCGAATCGACGACCAGCAACACTTCCTTCGGCGTTGAAATCGCCGAAACCGCCTTCATCTCGTCCATCAACTGCTGATCGACGTGCAGACGGCCCGCCGTATCGAGCAGCAGCACGTCGACCGCCTGCAGTTTTGCCGATTCTAGCGCGCGCCGGGCAATGTCGACCGGCATCTGGCCGGCGATGATCGGCAGGGTCAGCACCTCGACCTGCTCGCCCAGCACCTTCAATTGCTCCTGCGCAGCCGGGCGATTGACGTCGAGCGACGCCATCATCGCCTTCTTGCCGTGCTTTTCCTTGAGCAGTTTGGCGAGCTTTGCAGTGGTAGTTGTCTTGCCCGAGCCCTGCAGGCCGACCATCAGGATGACGACCGGAGGAGCGGCATTGAGGTCAAGCTCGGCAACCTGATCGCCGCCCAGCATCTCAACGAGCTCGTCGTTGACAATCTTGACGACCTGCTGGCCCGGCGTGACCGAGCGCAGCACCGACTGGCCAATGGACTTCTCGGTGACCGAATCGATGAACCGGCGCGCGACGGGAAGCGCAACGTCGGCTTCGAGCAAGGCAATGCGCACTTCGCGCATGGCATCGCGAACGTCCTGCTCCTTGAGCGCACCGCGCCCGCGCAGCTTGTCGAACACGCCTCCGAGGCGGTCTGACAGGTTATCGAACATGTCCTCGCGCACTCCCTTGATCCGGCGCCAAACCGGGTTAAACGCCAAAAACGCCGGCGGACGAATACTCGTCGGCCAGCGTGAAGCTCAATTTCTGGCCGCGCACTTCAAACGCGGCATTAAACGGACGAATGGTGGAGCCTAGCGGGATCGAACCGCTGACCTCTACAATGCCATTGTAGCGCTCTCCCAGCTGAGCTAAGGCCCCGTTCCATTCATTTTCCAGCAGGTTCCTGGGGGGTCCTGCCGGTGCCCGGCCCACACCGTCGCATGAGCCGGGAGGCAGCCATCTAGTAGCGAGACCTCGCCTTGGCAAGGGCTTTTGCCGTCGACAGCGCCTAGCTTGCGACGCAAGCTATCAGGTATCGTCGGGCTCGCCGTCGTCGGTCCTGACGCCGAGATCGTCGTCGCCACCGAGATCGACATCGTTATCGGGCGAGACATCGTCATCGTCGATGTCGAGATCCTCGAGCTCGGTCTCTTCCTCTTCCTTCTTTTTCTTCTCGATTTCCTCGAATGGAATCGGCTGCTTGGTCTTCAAGACCGGTTCGGGATGCCACTGATTGCCACAATCGATGCAGGCGACCGGATCGTCCTTGCCCAGATCATAGAAGCGAGTGCCGCATTTCGGGCAGCTATGCTTGGCGCCCCATTCAGGCTTGACCATGAAAAACCCTTCGATTGGACGGCCTTGGCGCGTTCGGCCTCGGTCCGGTGAATACGCTTGATGGCAATGGCGGTCCCGTGTTTCAAAGGAACAGCCATCTACAGGGCGCGCGCCTTGCCATAGCGGGAGCGCGCTGTCAAAAGCCCGCGCGTGACCGCACCTGCCACCAACCAGCCTCGCCCGCGCCGGTTCCTGCCTCTCGGCCCGCTAAAAGGCCGTATCCGGGTGCCCGGCGACAAGTCGATCAGCCACCGTGCGATCATGCTTTGCGCGCTCGCGGTGGGCGAAAGCCGCATTTCCGGCTTGCTTGAAGGCGAGGACGTCCTGGCGACTGCGGCAGCGATGCGGGCGATGGGCGCAACGGTGGAGCGCCTCGGGGATGGGGAGTGGCGTGTCTGCGGCGTGGGAGTTGGCTCACTTCTCCAGCCGCAAGCGCCGCTCGACATGGGCAATTCTGGAACCTCGACCCGGCTACTGATGGGGCTGGTTGCCAGCCACCCGATTGAGGCGACCTTCACCGGTGATGCCAGTCTGTCGAAACGTCCTATGGGCCGGGTGGTCGAGCCGCTGTCGAAAATGAGCGCAGCAATAGAGTCATCGGACGGAGGGCGTCTTCCACTTACGGTACGCGGAGCCTCTCCGGCAGTGCCGATAACCTATCGCCTGCCAGTCGCTTCGGCACAGGTGAAGAGCGCAGTTCTGCTCGCGGGCCTGAATACGCCGGGTATTACAACGGTCATCGAACCGGTGCCGACGCGCGACCATTCCGAGCGGATGCTGGCAGGCTTCGGGGCGGAATTGAGCGTCGAAGTCGGCACAGATGGCACCCGAACGATCCGGCTGGTCGGCGAGACGGGCCTGAAACCGCAAGAAATAGACGTTCCCGGCGATCCCTCCTCCGCAGCTTTCTTCATCGTCGCCGCATTGATCGTTCCGGGTAGCGAACTGGTGATCGAGAATGTCGGTCTCAATCCTACCCGCGCCGGTCTGATTACTGTGCTGCGAGCGATGGGCGGGAGCATTGAAGAGCTAAACCCACGCCAAGTCGGCGGCGAGCCGGTGGCAGACCTTGTTGTGCGCCACTCCGCGCTCAAGGGGGTGGAGGTCGATCCCGCCCTCGCCCCCTCGATGATCGACGAGTTTCCGGCGCTGTTCGTTGCCGCTGCGTTGGCGCAAGGGCGCACGGTAACTTCTGGCCTCGACGAATTGCGCGTCAAGGAATCGGATCGGCTCTCGGTCATGGCTGCCGCGCTCACCCTGGCAGGTGCGCGGGTCGAGGAGCGCGAGGACGGGCTTGTCATCGAGGGCACCGGCGGCGAGCCTCTTGAAGGCACAAGGAGTTCGGGCAGACCCGTCGCCACGCATCTCGATCACCGCATCGCCATGTCGATGGCGGTGGCGGGCCTCGCCAGCCGCCAAGGCGTCGAAGTGGACGACACCCGCCCCATCGCCACCAGCTTTCCCGCGTTCGAGGCGATGCTCGATGGACTGACGAGATGAACCACACCACGATCAAAGTGCTTTGCCCGATAGCGCTCATGGCAGCATCATGTGCGCCATCTTCTGCAACCGGAAAGCTGCCTCCGCTCGCCAGCGAGGCGGAGATTGACTCCGCCGAAAAAGCCCCGGTCATCGGCATAGCCCACGAAGCTGGCTGGAACGCGCCGAGCGAGCCGTTCACGGTCGCTGGCAATATCCATTATGTCGGGACTAAGGCGGTGAGTTCCTGGCTGATCACGACACCCAAAGGCCACATCCTTATCGGCGGCGTGATCGCCCAATCCGCGCCGCAGATCATTGCGAACATAGAACGACTGGGCTTTTCAATCCGCGACGTGCGCCATCTTCTGAACAGCCATGCACATTACGACCACGCGGGCGGCCTTGCAGGGCTGAAGCAAGCCAGCGGCGGTACGATGATCGCCAGCGCAGCAGACAAACCATATCTCGAAGCGGGAGCTATCGATCACGGCCCGAGTGCCGGGATGCGGTTTCCGCCGGTCCGGGTGGATCGCGTCATTGGCGATGGTGACCGCGTTTCGCTCGGCGGCACGACCATGATTGCGCATCTCACTCCCGGTCATTCACCGGGCTGTACGTCTTGGAGCATGGAGTTCAAATGGAAAAACAGTGAGCATCGGAAGGCGTTCTTCCATTGCAGCTCGACCGTTGCCGGTCAATCTCTCACACCTGAAGCCTACCCCGGCATGGTCGCGGCGTTTCGCTCCACTTTTGCCAAAGTGCGTGCCATTAAGGTCGACCTGTTTCTGGCCAACCACGACAACTTCTTCGATCTCGACGCAAAGCGACTAAGGCAGATATCGGGCGACCCTGAGGCTTTCTTCGATCCGCATGAATTGCAGCGATTCAATGCGGAACTGGAACGCGCATTCGAAGAAGATCTGGCGAGACAGCAGGCCAAACTGAAAATGAATCCGGCCACCCGATGATCCTCGCCGTCGACGGACCGACCGCCTCGGGCAAGGGCACGATTGCCAAGGCGCTTGCCGGACATTTCGGCCTGCCGCACCTCGATACCGGGCTGCTCTATCGCGCCGTGGGCCGACAGGTCACGCTCAGTGACGGCGATCCGGACAGCGAGAGCGATGCGCTTGCGGCCTGCGATTTTCCCGACAGCCTCCTCGCCGATCCCGAGCTGCGCAGCGAAGCCAGCGGCGGGATGGCCAGCCGGGTCTCTATCCACCCCGAAGTGCGCCGCGCGCTTTACGAGCGGCAGCGCAAATTCGCCACCCAGCCCGGCGGCGCAGTGCTCGACGGGCGCGACATCGGCACCGTTATCGCGCCGGAAGCCGAGGTGAAGCTGTTCGTTATTGCGAGCCTCGAAGCACGGGCCCAGCGCCGCTTCGCCGAGATGCGCGCTGCGGGGCGCGAAGCCACGCTCGAGGCCATTACCGCAGACCTCGCCGCCCGCGATGAGCGCGACACCAGCCGCAACACCGCGCCCCTTGTCGCCGCTAAGGACGCGGTCACGCTCGACACCAGTGACCTCGATCGCGATCAGGCTGTGGCGCGGGCCATTGCCATTGTCGAGAAGCGCGTGCGAAGCTGATATTAATAATCATAGGTCGCATCGTTCTCGCGAAAAACCGGTTCCCCCTTTTTCGCACGATGCTCCGGGCAAGAGAGGGAATCACGCCATGAGCAGCACCGCTGGGCCGCTGCGCGGAATCCGCATCGTCGATCTCTCAACCATCGTCGCCGGACCGATGGCGACACAGATCATGGCCGACCAGGGCGCCGAAGTCGTCAAGGTCGAGGCCCCGCCACGCGGCGACGGCACCCGCCATCTCGGGCCCTGTCGAAACGGCTATGGCGCTGCCTTCCACATCTACAATCGCGGCAAGCGCTCGGTCGTGCTCGATCTCAAGACGCCCGGCGGCATGGCTGCGCTGCGCAAGCTGATCGCGCGGGCCGACGTGCTGCTCCACAATTACCGGCCCAAGGTGACGGCGCGGCTTGGGATCGACTATGCGAGCCTTGCCGAGGCTCACCCTGACCTGATCTATGTGGCCATCAGCGGGTTCGGAGAAGAGGGTCCGCTCGCC
>CAMDQY010000142.1 GCA_945906005.1 Novosphingobium sp. Chol11
CATCTGCTTGACCGCTTCGTCGCTCGCATCTTCCTTCGAGATGTCGCCGAAGCCGATGCCCTGGCGCGCCATGTCCGACGCGCCCGCGTTTGTGGTCATGATCAGCACGACATTGCGGAAATCGACGGTCTTACCGTGGTGATCGGTCAGGCGCCCGTTGTCCATCACCTGCAGCAGGATGTTGAACAGGTCCGGGTGGGCCTTCTCGATTTCGTCGAGCAGCAGCACGCAATGCGGTTGCTGATCGACCGCGTCGGTCAGCAGGCCACCCTGATCGTAGCCGACATAGCCGGGAGGCGCGCCGATCAGGCGCGAGACCGAGTGCCGCTCCATGTATTCGGACATGTCGAAGCGCTGGATCGGGATGCCCATGATCGAGGCGAGCTGCTTGGCGACCTCGGTCTTACCGACGCCGGTGGGGCCGGAAAACATGAACGAGCCGATCGGCTTGTCGGGATCGCGCAGCCCTGCACGAGACAGCTTCATCGCGGTTGCGAGAAGGTCGATAGCCTTGTCCTGCCCGAACACGACGCGCTTGAGATCCTTGTCGAGGCTTCCCAGCGCTTTCTTGTCGTCCGAGCTGACCGACTTGGGCGGGATGCGCGCCATGGTCGCGATCACCTGCTCGATTTCGCGCGCGGTGATGGTTTTCTTGCGGCGCGAAGGCGGCACCAGCATCTGCATCGCGCCGACCTCGTCGATCACGTCGATCGCCTTGTCGGGCAACTTGCGGTCATTGATGTAGCGCGCCGACAACTCGACCGCGGTCTTGATCGCGTCGGGCGTGTACTTGACCTTGTGGTGTTCCTCGAACGCCGTGCGCAGGCCCTTGAGGATCTTGATCGTGTCCTCGATGGTCGGCTCGTTGACGTCGATCTTCTGGAACCGGCGCAGCAGCGCGCGGTCCTTCTCGAAGTGGTTGCGGAATTCCTTGTAGGTGGTCGAGCCCATGCAGCGGATCGAACCGCCGCTCAGCGCCGGCTTGAGCAGGTTCGAGGCGTCCATCGCCCCGCCGCTGGTCGCACCGGCGCCGATCACGGTGTGGATCTCGTCGATGAACAGGATCGCGTGCGGCATTTTCTCAAGCTCGGAAACGACCTGCTTGAGGCGCTCCTCGAAATCGCCGCGATAACGCGTGCCCGCCAGCAGCGAGCCCATGTCGAGCGAATAGATCACCGCCTCGGACAGCACCTCGGGCACGTCGCCCTCGACGATCTTGCGCGCCAGTCCCTCGGCAATCGCGGTCTTGCCGACGCCGGGATCGCCGACATAGAGCGGATTGTTCTTCGAACGGCGGCACAGGATCTGGATGGTGCGGCCCACCTCCGGCCCGCGCCCGATCAGCGGATCGATCTTGCCCGCCAATGCCTTGTCGTTGAGGTTGACGGTGAACTGGTCGAGCGCCGAATCCTTCTTGTTCTTGGGGTCGGCCTTCTCCTCGGCCTGAGGGGCCTGTTCCTCACTGCCCTTGGGGCTGCGTTCCTCGATCTTGCGGCCGCCCTTGCCGATGCCGTGGCTGATGAAGCTCACCGCATCGAGCCGGCTCATGTCCTGCTGCTGGAGGAAGTAGACCGCGTAAGAATCGCGTTCGGAGAACAGCGCAACCAGCACGTTGGCCCCGGTTACGGTGTCCTTGCCCGAGCTTTGCACATGCAGGAGCGCGCGCTGGATCACCCGCTGGAAACCGGCGGTCGGCGCGGGATCGCCCTTTTCCTCGGCCTTGAGCGACTGATATTCCTGGTCGAGATACTGGCGCACCACGTCGCCGAGATCGCCAAGATCGACGCCGCATGCCTCCATCACCTGCGCCGCGTCGGCATCGTCGATCAGTGCGAAAAGCAGATGCTCGAGCGTTGCATATTCGTGGCTGCGCTCGCTGGCGTGACTGAGCGCCGCGTGCAGGGTCTTTTCGAGGCTTTGCGCGAAACTGGGCATTGTGAGGTGACTTTCGCTAGCGGGTATTGTTGCGGGTTTAGGACAGGCTGCCGATACGCTCGGTGAACAGTTTCGATATAGGACGGCCGGAAGCGATTGCGAGAAAGGGCTTCGGCAAGGCCATCAGCTTTTTCGCCTGAACATATCTTCTGCGGCGCGCATGTGATCTGCCGCCCTGCCACGATGCGCAGCGATCCGCACGATCTCTGCTTCGAGGAGTGCGACGCGCGAGTCGAGTTCGTCCAGCGAATAGCTCTCGAGGCTTTCGCCGGCCAAGAGGCTCGCGGCCCCGAAGCTGCCTTCGGGCATTCGCGGCTTGGGTCGATCTTCGTCGTCCATTGCAGCGCAGCATCCAATGCAAACCCCTTGCTGTCAAGCAGTGCGCAAGTTACTGGCAAACCATCTGAATGGGGGCGTTCCGCGCAAACATGGACGACATTTCCACAGGCACGATGACTGTTGCCCATTTCTCGGAGCCGGGCGGGCCTGAGGTGCTAAGGCCGTGCGAATGGCCCAAGCCGGTACCGGGGCCAGGCGAAGTGCTGGTCAAGGTTGCCTTTGCCGGACTGAACCGGGCCGACACGATGCAGCGCATGGGGCTCTATCCACCGCCAGCGGGCGCTTCGCCGGTGATCGGGCTGGAAGTGTCGGGCACGGTCGTGACGATTGGCGAAGGCGTTGCATCGACTATGCTTGGCCAGCAGGTCTGCGTGCTGGTCACCGGTGGCGGCTATGCGCAGTTCTGCCTTGCCAAGGCGGCACATTGCCTGCCCGTTCCCGAAGGCCTGTCGCTCGC
Source organism: Novosphingobium sp. Chol11 (assembly GCA_945906005.1). GTDB lineage: Bacteria > Pseudomonadota > Alphaproteobacteria > Sphingomonadales > Sphingomonadaceae > Novosphingobium. The sequence continues at coordinate 2,732 of CAMDQY010000142.1, forward strand.
CGAGGCTGCGGCCATGCCCGAAACGCTGTTCACCGTGTGGCACAACGTGTTCGAGCGCGGCTGGGCCTGCGAGGGCGAGACCTTGCTGGTCCATGGCGGCACCAGCGGCATCGGCACCATGGCGATCGACTTGGGCAGGCTGTTCGGCCTCAAGGTCATCGTCACCTGCGGCAGCGATGACAAGTGCTCGCGCGCGCTCGCTCTCGGCGCAGCCCACGCGATCAATTACAAGACCGCCGATTTCGTCGAGGAGGTCGCGCGGATTACTGGCGGCAAGGGGGTCGAGATCGTGCTCGACATGGTCGCGGGCTCCTATGTTCCGCGCAACCTCAAGTGCCTGGCCGAGGACGGCCGCCACGTGACGATCGCCATACAGGGCGGGGTGAAGGCCGAAGTAAACTTCGCCATGCTGATGACCCGCCGTTACACCCTGACCGGATCGACGCTGCGACCGCGCTCGGACGAGTTCAAGGCCTTGCTTGCGCAGGAAATCGCCGAGAACGCCTGGCCTTTCGTCGAGAGTGGGCAGCTGCGCCCGGTGATCGACAAAGTGTTCCCGATGGCCGATGCCGCTGCCGCCCATGCGTGGATGGAAGCCGGCGAACATGTCGGCAAGATCGTGCTGGAGATGTGATGGAACACCTCACCCTCCACGAAGATCCGCGCAGCGGAAACTGCTACAAGATCCGGCTGACGGCGGCCCTGCTCGGCCTTCCGCTCGAGCGCGTGCAGTACGACATCATGAAGGGCGAGACGCGCACACCCCACTTCCTCCAGACGGTCAACGCCAACGGCCGCATCCCGGTCCTGCAGATCGATGACCGCTTCCTGCCGGAAAGCAATGCCGCCTGCTGGTATCTCGCCGAGGGAAGCAACCTGATCCCCGCCGATCGCTTTGACCGCGCGGACATGCTGCGCTGGATGTTCTTCGAGCAGTACAACCATGAGCCGAACATCGCGACGCTTCGCTTCTGGCTGTAGTTCGTCGGCGAGGCAAAGCTGACGCCGTTTCAGCGCGACCAGATCATGGCCAAGCGCGCCGGTGGCGAGCAGGTGCTGCAACTGATGGACGATCACCTGTCGGCGCACGACTGGATGGCGGGCAGCGCAATATCGATCGCCAACATTGCGCTCTATGCCTACACCCACGTCTGCGAGGCAGGCGGTTTTCGCCTTCGCGACTATCCGGCGGTCTGCGCGTGGCTCGATCGAGTCGCGTCACGTCCGGGATTCGTAACAATGGATTGACGGCAATCCTTGCCCTGCCGCGCGCATTGCATTACATCCATGCCATACGGCCGCTCCGCAAAGGGGCGGCCCTTTGCGTTTTAGACGGAGATGACAATGTCCCAGCCCGCCCCCCTTATGCCGCACGCCACCGCGTCCTGGCTCGTGGACACGACTGCGCTGAGCTTCGAGCAGATCGCAGCGTTTTGCGGTCTGCACATCCTCGAGGTCCAGGCGATGGCTGACGATCTGGCCAGCAGCAAGTTTACCGGTCGCGACCCCGTGCGCGCCGGCGAACTGACGATGGACGAGATCGAAAGGGGGCAGGCCGACCCGGCCTACGCACTGCAGATGCAGAAGGCCCCGGTCAACGTCAGCCGCACCAAGGGACCGCGCTACACGCCGGTTTCCAAGCGGCAGGACAAGCCCGACGGCATCGCCTGGATCGTGCGTCATCACCCCGAGATTTCGGACGCGCAGATCGGCAAGCTGATCGGCACCACGCGCACCACGATCAGCGCGATCAAGGAACGCACGCACTGGAACATCCAGAACATCCAGGCCAAGGATCCGGTCACGCTGGGGCTGTGCTCGCAGCGGGAACTTGACGCGGTTGTCGCAAAGGCCGCCAAGAAGGCGGGACTGGTCGATGACGGTGCCGGCGTTGTCGATCTTGGCGACGACAGGCTGGCGCTGATCGAGGAACTTCGTGCCGAGCGCGACGCTGCTGTCAAGGCGGCTGGCGAAGCCGCGCAGGAAGCCGGAGCCGCAGCCTGGCTCGAAGCCAAGCGTGCCGCCGAAGCCGAAGCCGCATCGGGAACCGGCGAGCCGAAGTTCTGATCTGCGGGGCCGGTCGGCTGAGCATCGCGCTGAAAAGTGGGAACCGGTTTTCCGCTACCCGCGATGCGACAACAAGGTGCCCAGAGCTTGCTCCCAAAGTCATTCAGCGCCACTTAGGCTGAATGGAGAGGATCGGCCCCGCCGTCTGGCGTTCGCGCTACGCGCATCCCTGCCAATGGGATCGGCGGTTCGAACCGCTGTCGGTTCCGCGCATGCTGGAAAACAGCGCTGCGGCCCATGGCAACCATCCGCTCGTCGATTTCATGGGGCGGCAATACTCTTATTACCAGATTCTTGCCGAGGCGCGCAGCTTTGCCGCCGGGCTTCAGCGCGCTGGCTTCGCCAAGGGCGACCGGGTCGGTCTGTTCCTGCCCAACGTGCCGATCTACCTTTCGGCCTATTATGGCGCGATGATCGCCGGCTGCACCGTGGTCAACTTCTCGCCGCTCTATTCGGTCGATGAACTGTCGGCACAGGTTGCCGATTCGGGCACACGGCTGATGGTGACGGTCGACGTTCCGGCGTTGCTACCGACCGCGCGCGCAGTGCTGCAAGGCTCGCAACTCGAAACGCTGGTGGTCGGCAGGTTTACTTCGATGCTGCCGTTCTGGAAGAGTCTCGCCATGCGGGTGCTGCGCCGCGCGGACCTTTCGCCGGTTCCGGTCGAGCAAGCCCTTTCGCAATGGAGTGACTTTCTTTCGGACGAGCCTCCCGCTCCGGTCGAGATCGATCCGCTTACAGATATCGCGCTGCTGCAATATACCGGCGGCACTACCGGCACGCCCAAAGGGGCGATGCTTTCGCACCAGAATCTGACGGCCAATGCCCGGCAGGTTGTCGCCATCGATCCCGAGTTGGGCGCGCGCGACGTTATCGTCGGCGGCCTGCCGCTGTTCCACGTTTTCGCAAATACCTGCGTTCTCAACCGCACCGTCGCGATCGGCGGCATGATCGCGATGCTGCCGCGCTTCAATTCCGCACAGGCGCTTGCGACACTCGATCGGGTCGACGCCCCCTCGTTTCTCGGCGTACCGACGATGTACCAGGCGCTGCTTGATGATCCCGCGATGGGCAAGACCGATTTTACGAGCCTGAAGGTATGCATCTCGGGCGGAGCGGCGCTGTCCGCTCCGGTCAAGGAGCGTTTCGAACAGGCGACCGGAGCGCGGCTCATCGAGGGCTATGGCCTCACCGAAAGCTCGGGCGTTGTCTCCACCAATCCGTTCGACGGCGATGACCGCACCGGCACGATCGGCCATCCGCTGCCGGCAACCGACCTGCGACTGATCGACAAGGATGACCCGAGCCGCGACGCTCCGCCCGGAGAGGCGGGCGAACTCGTCGTGCATGGCCCGCAGGTGATGCTCGGATACTGGAACCGGCCCGAGGCAGCCGCCGACATCTTCGTCGAAGTGGACGGCGCGCGTTGGCTGCGCACCGGCGACATCGCGCAGATCGATGCCGACGGCTATGCGCGCATCGTCGATCGCAGCAAGGACATGATCGCGGTCGGCGGTTTCAAGGTCTTCCCGAGCCAGGTTGAAGCGGTGCTGCTCGAGCATCCCTCGGTCAAGGAAGCGCTCGTGATCGGCGTTGCCGATGGCTACCATGGCGAAATGCCACGCGCTTATGTCTCGCTACAGCCGGGAGCCGACGCAACCGGACCGATGCTCGCCGAATGGCTCAATGCGCGGGTCGGCAAGCATGAGCGGGTGGACAGCGTGGTGGTGCGCGACGAGCTTCCCAAGACGATGATCGGCAAGCTCGACCGCAAGGCGTTGCGGTCGGAAGTGTCGGACGCGGCCTAAGGCGGTTGCGGCTATTCGGCGGCGTCCGAGAGGATCAGCACGTTTTCCGCTGGCACCTGCGCCCTGGACGAGCCGTGCGGCGAAAGTCGCCCGTCGACGACTGCGCCCTGCTCGATGGTGAGAGCGTCATAATACACGTCGCCGGTGATCCGTGCGGACTTGAGGATTACCAGATGGCCGCAGGTGATCGAGCCGTCGATCTGGCCCGCAAGGCGCGCGGACTTGGCGGAAACCGATCCGCTGATCCTGCTGGTCTCGCCCTGGACGAGGGAATCGCAGGCAATGTC
>CAMDQY010000143.1 GCA_945906005.1 Novosphingobium sp. Chol11
TATTCGGGCGTGCTCTATGCCGGGCTGATGTTGACCCGCGAGGGACCAAAGCTGATCGAATACAACTGCCGCTTCGGCGATCCGGAATGCCAGGTGCTGATGATGCGGCTCCAAAGCGATCTCGTCGAATACCTCCTCGCCTGCGCGGAGAACCGGCTGGGAGCATTGGAAACCCCGCGGTTCTCGGACGATACCGCACTGACCGTGGTAATGGCGGCCAAAGGCTATCCCGGCACGCCCGAAGCAGGCGGAGTAATCGCCGGCATCGATCTCGCCGAGGCGACAGGGGCCAAGGTGTTCCACGCTGGAACCGCGCTCGACAATGATGGAACGCTGGTCGCCGATGGCGGGCGCGTGCTCAACGTCATCGCGATTGCGGACTCGGCGCGCGATGCACAGGCCAAGGCCTATGCGGCGGTCGACAAAATCGAGTTTCCGTCGGGCTTCTGCCGCCGCGACATCGGCTGGCGCGAGGTTGCGCGCCAGTCCTAGCCCAGCTTCTCCGCCAACAACGCCTTCAGGTCCGCTTCGGGCCGAGCGCCATAGTGCGAGATGATTTCGGCGGCGCAGATCGCTCCGGCTTTCAGGCAATCCGCCAGGGACCGACCACCAACGCGGGCATGGAGGAACCCGGCGGCGAACATATCGCCCGCACCTGTGGTATCGACGACCTGGTCGACCGGCTCGGCCTGGACATAAGCGTGCTTGCCGCCAGACACGGCAACCGCGCCCCTTTCGCTGCGGGTGACGACCAGCGTCGCCACCTTGGGCGCAAGCGCCGCCAGCCCCGTATCGAAATCCTCGCACCCGGTCAGCGCGGCAAGTTCGTGTTCGTTGGCGAACAACACCTGGATCTGGCCCGCATCGATCAGCGCCCGGAAATCGTCACCATGGCGCGCGATGACGAAGGCGTCCGACAGGGTGAAGGCGACCTCGCGCCCGGCCCCGCGAGCCGCGGTGATCGCCTGCTTCATTGCCGCGCGCGGCTCCTCGGGATCCCAGAGATAGCCTTCGAGATAGAGGATCTTCGCATCGGCGATCAGGGCCGGATCGAGCGCCTCGGCAGGAAGGAACTGCGATGCGCCGAGGTAGGTGTTCATCGTGCGCTGGCCGTCAGGCGACACGAAGATCAGGCAGCGCGCGGTCGGCGGATCACCGGCGCGCGCGGTTACGTCGAACTGGATGCCAGTGGCGCGGATATCGTGCGCGAAAACCTCGCCAAGCTGATCGTCCGCGACCTGGCCGATAAATGCGCATTTTGCGCCAAGGCTGGCAAGCCCCGCCAATGTGTTGGCTGCAGAACCGCCCGAAATCTCCCTGGCCGGTCCCATCGCCTCATAAAGCTGGCGTGCCTGGCCGGTATCGATCAGCGTCATGCCGCCGCGCGCCATGCCCAGCGCGACCAGCGCATCGTCTTCGATCGGCGCCATCACATCGACGATCGCGTTGCCGATTCCGACGACATCGAAGCTGGGTGCTGGCGTTGCGGCGTTCATTGAAATTCCTCGAATGAATGCAAGTGGATGGATCAGTCGCCTAACCCGCCCGTCCTGACCGCGCAAGCGAGTCGGGCATTGACAGTGCGCGCCGCGCTGGCATTGCGAGTGGGTGAAGAAATCCCATTCGGTACAGCTCCGCATTGTCGCCCCGAGCCTGCTGGCGCTGGCGCTTTCGGCCTGCGCTTCGAGCGGCGGGACCGGCGGCACGAAAGCGTCGGCCACACCGCGAGTGCCAGTGCGTTCGCCTGTCGTTGCGCCGGTGCGCGATCCGGCCTTTCGCATGGAACCGGGCCTCGAAGGCGTGATCGGCGCGTCGCAGGCACAACTCGTGGGGCAGTTCGGCCAGCCGCGCCTCGATGTCTGGGAAGGCGACGCACGCAAGCTGCAATTCAGCGGGACTGCGTGTATTCTCGACCTGTATCTCTATCCCACCACGCGCTCGCGCGATCCTTTGGCAACCTATGCCGAGGCGCGCCGCAGCGACGGCCGCGATGTCGACAAAGCGGCCTGCGTTACGGCCCTGCGCGGTTCAGGAACGCGCTAACCGGGATTTAAGGTTGTTTGCCGATACTGCGTGCGTGTGATGAGGACGCAATATCGATGAGCATGCATTTCCGCGACCTGGCCGACAGGGTGGCTGCCGATGGCGCAATTGACGCCGACGAATTGCTTGTGCTGCGGCGCGAGGGCTGGGGTGACGGCAAGATCACGCCCGACGAGGCCGAGACCCTGTTCGAGATCAACGACGCGATTGGCGCGCCGAGCGCCGAATGGTCGGATTTCTTCGTAGAGGCGCTGGGTGAATTCATCGTCAACCAGGTCGAGCCGAAAGGTTATGTCAGCCAGCCACAGGTCGACTGGCTGATCGGCCGGATCGACCGCAACGGGCGCACTGAAAGCTTGACCGAGCTTGAGCTTCTCGTGCGCCTTTCCGAGCGCGCGCTGTCGGTGCCGCAGACCTTGCGCGACTATGCGCTGGTCCAGATTGAAAGCGCAGTCCTGACCGGCGAAGGCCCGACCCGAAATGGCGGATCGCTGGAAAAAGGCCGCGTCAACAAGACCGAAGCCGGCTTGTTGCGTCGCCTGCTGTTCGCGAGCGGCAGCGACCGCCCGGCCGGAGTCAGCCAGGCCGAGGCCGAGTTGCTCTATCGCATCAAGGACGCGGCGCTCGACGCCGACAATGCGCCCGAATGGAAGCAACTGTTCGTGCAGGGCGTTGGCAACTACCTCGCCGGGTTCACGTCATACGAAGCCATTTCGCACGAACGCGCTGCCGAGCTCGAAACGTTCATGAGCGATTCGCGCTCATCGCTTGGCAATTTCGTGGCCCGCATGGGCAAATCGAGCCTGCGCGACAATTTCTTCGAAGTGATCGCGCTGATGCTGAGCGGCGAGCCCGATGGCCCTGACCGCGCCGCGCCGATCGCGGACGCACGCAATATCAATTTCGACGAACAGGCATGGCTCGAAGCGAGAATCGACGGCAACGGCCAGGTCCACGAATACGATCAGGCCTTGCTCGATTTCCTCTCCGATGAGAGCGGATTTAAACGGTAAAGCTCTCGCCGCAGCCGCAACTGCCTGTCGCGTTGGGGTTGTTGAACACGAAGCCGGCGGCGAAATCGTCTTCCTGCCAGTCCATCGTGCTGCCGATCAGGTAAAGCACGCTGGCAGCATCGATGAAGAACAAGCCGCCCGGCGTGTCGATCCGCTCGTCCATAGGGTTCGCCTCGGTTACGTAGTCGACCGAATAGGCCAGCCCCGAACAGCCGCGACGCGGCGTCGACAGCTTGACGCCCAAGGCGCCTTCCGGAGCCTTGCTCATCAGATCGGCAACGCGCGCCTCGGCCGACGCAGTGAGGATGACGGCGGCGCGTGCTTCGAGACGCCGCCTCGACGGGCTCGGCGGCTCCTCAGCATGAGCGGATGATTGTTGAACCATTACTTACTCCGATCATCCTGAGGAACGAGGACGCATGTCCGAGTGTCTCGAAGGACCATCACAGCATCCCCAGTTCGAGTTTGGCTTCGTCGCTCATCTTGGCCATGTCCCAAGGCGGATCCCACACAAGATTGACCTCGGCATCGCGCACCCCGGGCACCGAGGAGACGCGCAGCTCGACCTCGCCCGGCATCGATTCGGCGACCGGGCAATGCGGCGTCGTCAGGGTCATGGTGACAACAACTGCGGCGTCGTCGTCCACCTCGACAGCATAGATCAACCCGAGGTCGTAGATGTTGACCGGAATTTCCGGGTCGTAGATTTCCTTGAGCGCGGTCACCACCGCCTCGTAAAGATCGCCGCCGGGTTCGCCCGAGACCACGTCCTGCGGCTTCTCGGCAAGGAAGCCTTCGAGGTAGTCGCGCTTGCGCGCCAGCTTTTCGCCCGCTGATTCTTCGGGCAATGGCGCGTCGGCGACGCGCGCGCGCGGCGGCTTGGGCATTGCCTGTTCTTGGGGTTGCTGTTCGCTTTCGCTCATCCGAAAATCCTCTGGGTTCGCTCGATACCAGCCAGCAAGGCAGCAATATCGCTCTCGTCGCTGTATAGCCCGAAACTGGCGCGCGCGGTCGCCGGCACACCAAGGTGATCCATCAGCGGCTGGGCGCAATGGTGCCCTGCACGGATCGCGACGTTTTCCTCGTCGAGAATGGTGCCGAGGTCGTGCGGGTGGATACCGTCGAGCGCGAAACTGACGATCCCGGCGCTGTCTTCCGGCCCGAAAAGGCGCACAGAATTGATCCGGCCAAGCTCGCCGCGCAATTGCCGCACGAGTGCCGCCTCATGCTCATGGATCGCGGAGAGGCCAATCGCCTCGACGTAGTCGATCGCGGCATGCAGCGCGATCGCCTCGGCAATTGCGGGAGTTCCTGCCTCGAACCGCTGCGGCGCGGGCGCATATGTGGTCTTCTCGAAGGTCACACGGTCGATCATCGAGCCGCCGCCCTGCCATGGTGGCATTGCGTCGAGGAGTTCTGCCCGCGCCCACATCGCCCCGATGCCGGTCGGCCCGTAGAGCTTGTGCGCGGAAAAGACGTAGAAATCACAGTCGATCGCGGCCACGTCGATAGCAATTCTCGGAACGGCCTGGCAGCCGTCGATCAACAACAGGGCACCGACGCTGTGGGCAAGGTCCGCCGCCCGCCGCGCATCGAGCATCGAGCCGAGCACGTTGGAGACATGCGCCAGCGCGACCAGCTTGTGCGCCGGTGTCAGCATCTCTTCGGCAGCGTCGAGGTCGATGCGGCCATCATCGGTGAGCGGGCAGACGTCGATCTCGATGCCGGTGCGTTCGCGCAGCAGTTGCCACGACACGATGTTGGAATGATGCTCCAGCGTGGAGAGCAAAATGCGGTCGCCTGCCTTGAGGTTCGCGAGGCCCCCAAATGCCCCCAAACTCTGCGCGACGAGGTTGATCGCCTCGGTCGCTCCGCGCGTGAAGACGATCTCGTTCTCCCGGCCGCCGAGGAACTGCGCGACCCGCCGACGCGCCGCCTCATAGGCAAGCGTCATTTCCGCCGAGCGCGAATAGACCCCACGATGGACCGTGGCATAGTCGGCGCCAAGCGCGCGGCTGATCGCATCGATAACCACCTGAGGCTTTTGCGCGGTCGCGGCGCTGTCGAGGTAATGCCATGGCTGGCCCTGAGGGTTCAGCAGGCCCGGAAAATCGGCGCGGAGGGTCAGGGCCTTCGGCTGCGTGGTCACAGCGCGGCTCCTTCGAGATAGTGCAGCGCTTGCTCGAGCAGGTCTTCTCGCAGTTCCTCCAGAGCAACGGCGGCGAAGGCATCGGCGATGAAAGCGCGCACCAGCAATTTGCGCGCTGCATCGGGCCCAATTCCGCGCGAAGCCATGTAGAATGCAGCTGTTTCATCGAGTGCACCGATGGCGGCACCGTGTGCGGCCTTGACGTCGTCGGCGTAGATTTCGAGCTCGGGCTTGGCGTTGGCGGTAGCGCCTGCCTCGAGCAGAATCGCCTTGAAATTCTGGGCCGCATCAACGCCTTGCGAGTCGCGCGGAATTTCGATGCGCCCGAGGAAATTGCCGGTCGAGCGGCCCCATTGCACCGCGCGCACCACCTGGCTGGAACTGCTAGCTGGCGCATGGACAACCCTTGTGACGATCTCGGCCCGCGCCTCGCCGCCGCCGAGGATCACGCCGCCAAGCTCGAAATGCGCGCCTTCATCGAGCACTACATCGAGCTCGCAACGCACATACAAGCCGCCTGCATTGATGACGAAATGCTCATAGCGTCCGCCCGCGCCGACATGCACGCGCAGTCGGTCCACTTTGCTGCCCTCGCCCGGTTCGGCCACCGCGAAGCCGCGCTCGATCTCGCCCGGCGCAACCTCATGCTCGTGCCAATGGGCAAGCTCGACCGGATCGGCAGATGCCAGCCAGTCGCCATCGGCATAGCGCCATTCCTCGTCGCGGGTGGTGGGAAGGGCGAGCGCCTGGCTCATAGGGCCGCCTCGTAACCCTGGTCTTCCAGCACCAGCGCCAGTTCAGGCCCGCCGCTCTTCACGATCCGGCCCCCGGCGAGCACATGGACCTTGTCCGGCTTCACATAGTCGAGCAGCCGCTGGTAATGGGTGATCAGCAGCACACCCTTGTCGGGCTTGCGCATGATCGCATTGATCCCTTCGCCGACTATCCGCAGCGCATCGATGTCGAGGCCCGAATCGGTCTCGTCGAGCACGGCAAAGCTCGGATCGAGGATGCCCATCTGCACCATCTCGGCGCGCTTCTTTTCGCCGCCCGAAAAGCCGACGTTCACCGGACGCTTGAGCATGTCCATGTCGAGCCGAAGCAGCGCAGCCTTTTCCTTCGCCAGCTTGAGAAACTCGCCGCCCGAAAGCGGCTCTTCGCCCCGGTTCTTGCGCTGCGAATTCGCAGCCTCGCGCAGGAACTGGACGAACGAGACACCCGGAATCTCGACCGGATACTGGAATCCGAGGAACAGCCCGGCGGCGGCGCGCTCATGTGGCGCAAGGGCCAGCAAGTCGATACCATCGAGAGTCGCCGAACCTTGCGTCACCTCGTAGCCGGGCCTGCCGCCCAGCACATAGGACAGTGTCGACTTGCCCGCGCCGTTCGGCCCCATGATCGCATGGACCTCGCCCGCGTTCACGGTGAGGGTCAGGCCCTTGAGGATTTCCTTGCCGCCGACCGTGGCGTGGAGGTTATTGATCTGGAGCATGTTATTGAGTCAATCCGGTAAAATTGGCGACGGCAAAGGCGATCTCGTTGTTGAGTTCGCGCAAGGCCCGCGCTTTTGCTTCCTCAGCCGCCTCGCCCGAAAGCCCGGCGGCAGCCACGCCTGCGCGAATTTCGTCAAGGTCAGTGATCTGCGGCCCGCACAGCGCCCTGT
>CAMDQY010000144.1 GCA_945906005.1 Novosphingobium sp. Chol11
TGTTTACTTTACCGAAATTGACCGGGCCGGGCCTTGCGTCTAGCTTCTTCACAAAGCCCGTGCGCGACGGCAAAACCTGACTACTGGAGAGACTGCACCCAATGGCGCAAAACCCCATATCTGGACTGCTTACGCCGTTCCGTTCGGCGAATCTCGAGCTGGCAAACCGCGTGGTCATGGCACCGATGACGCGCTATTTCTCGCCCGGCGGCATTCCCGGACCGGACGTCGCCTCCTATTACGCAAAGCGGGCCGAGGCGGGCGTGGGCCTGATCGTTACTGAAGGCGCGTTCATTCCCCACCCCGCCGCAGGCTTTGCCGAGACGATCCCGGTTCTCTTTGGCGAAGAGGCGATGGCCGCCTGGCGCAAGGTGACCGAGGCGGTCCATGGCCACCATGGCAAGATTGCCGCGCAACTATGGCATATCGGCTCGCAGTTCCTGCCCGGCGGCTCGGAAGGGCACGAGGCCGAGCACGTCAGCGCCTCGGGGCTTGCGGGGCCAGGGCAGGAGCTGGGCAAGGCGATGACGCTCGCCGAGGTCGATGGCATGATCGATGCCTATGCCAGCGCCGCAGTGAACTCGAAAGACGCCGGTTTCGACGGCATCGAGCTTCACGCCGCGCACGGCTATCTGATCGACGGGTTCTTCTGGCAGGGCTCCAACGTTCGCAGCGACCACTACGGCGGCTCGCTGGTCGCGCGCACCAGGCTCGGCGCGGACATCGTGCGCGAATGCCGCGCGCGCTGCGGGTCGGATTTCCCGATCATCATGCGCTTTTCGCAATGGAAAAATGCCGATTACAACGCGCGGCTGGCCGAGACCCCGCAGGAGCTGGACATGTTCCTCGCCCCGCTAATCGATGCCGGGGTGGACATTTTCGACTGCTCGACCAGGCGATTCTGGGAACCAGCCTTCGCTGATGGAGAAATGGGCCTCGCGGGCTGGGCCAAGAAGCTTTCGGGCAAGCCCACGATGACGGTCGGCTCGGTAGGGCTGACCACCGATCTGTTCGGCAGCCTTGGCGAACAGGGCGCGCAGACCAGCGCCAACATCGCCCAGCTCATGGCGATGTTCGAGCGCGGAGATTTTGATCTTGTCGCCATCGGGCGCATGCTCATCACCCATCCCGACTGGATCGCCAAGGTCAGCCGGGGCGAACACGACAGCCTTGCACCGTTCAGCAAGGACGAACTGGCGCGGCTGGACTGAGCGGCGCAGACACGCACACCAAGGAGACACTGGCGTGACCGACAGCATCATCATGGCCAACAGCAATACGCGCGAGAACCGCTTCACCGGAGCCAATCGCGGGCCGGTCGATCCGGCCTCGCCGCTGCCCAATCATCCCGACGGCCTGACTGTCGCGCTGCTAGACCGGATCGTGTACGAGTGGAATCCGGGCAGTTCGGTCACCGGGGTCGAACTGGTCGAGGCCAAGGGCCTTGCCCAGCAGGTCTCCACCGCAGGCCGGGCGCGCCTGCGCCTCACCTATGGGTCCGGCTCGGCAGACCTGCCGCGCGATGTCGTGGTCAAGATGGTGATCGACCAGCCGGGCGTCGACAGCGCGCTCTATGAAACTGAAGTGCAGATTTATCGCGACGTTCTGCCCGGCCTCGACGTGCCGCAGATCATGTGCCTCGGCGCGGCCTACGAAGGGATAAGCGAGCGCTTCGTGCTGCTGCTTGAAGATCTTACCGCGAAGCAGCCGTTCTTCCCGCTGTCGATCGACAAGCCGCTGACACCCGAGCGGGTCGCGGGCCAGCTTTCGATCCTGGCAAAGCTCCACGCGCGCTACTGGAACAGCCCCGATCTCGATGCGATGGGCAGCTGGCTGGGAACGCTGCTCAAGGGCCGCCAGTTCGATTTCCTCGAAGCGATCACCGTGCCCGCCATCACCCAGATGATGGAGGAGAGCACCTACCGCGCCGATCTTGTCGCGCGAACTGGCTGGACACCCGAACAGCTCTGGAATGGGGTCAAGGCCACCCACGCCTACCACGACAAGATCATGCCGCGCACGTTGGTCCACGGCGACACCGGCGCGCACAACACCTATCACCTGCCCGGCGGCAGCTTCGGCTTTTACGACTGGCAGTTGTCCGCAGCAGGCTGCTGGGCGCACGATGTCCACTACAACATCATCGAATCGCTCTCGATCGCCGATCGCAAGGCCACCGAACGCGCGCTGATCCAGCACTACATCGACGAATTGGCGAAGAACGGCGTGACCGACGCGCCCGACATCGACACCGCGATGCAGGCCTATGGCCGCGCGATCATCTGGGGCTTCACGGTCGGCTGGCTGCTGTGCCCCGAACGCAATTACGACATGAAAATCATCATCACCAACCTCGAGCGGCTCTACAGCGCGATGTGCGACAACGACACGCTGGCGCTGGTCGAACAGGCGCAGCGGGAAATGGAGGCCGGGTGATGAACAACGAGCTGTGCCGGATGACGGGGGCGGAGTTCCCGTTGTTCGCTTTCAGCCATTGCCGAGACGTGGTTGCTGCCGTGAGCCGCGCGGGCGGCTTCGGCGTGCTGGGCTGCGCCTCGTTCGGCGCGCACGAGATCGAGGCCGAACTGGCCTGGATCGACGAGCATGTCGATGGAAGACCCTACGGCGTCGACATCCTGTTTCCGAGCAAGCAGCAGGCAAGCTCGGGCATGACGATAGACGATTTTCTAGCGCAGATCCCCGATCGGCACGTCGATTTCGTGGTCGAGGTGCTGGCCCGCCACGATGTAAAGATTGCCCGCGAAGAAGTGATCCGCGACCGGGTTCCGCCAACTGCGCCCGACGAGGCCGAGCGCCAGCTCGAAATCGTGTTCAACCATCCGATCAGGCTCATCGCCAATGCTCTCGGCGTAGCCCCGCCGCAGATGATCGAGCGCGCGAAGGCGGTAGGCGTTCCCGTCGCCGCGCTGGTCGGCAAGAAGGAGCACGCGGTCAAGCAGGCCTCGGCGGGCGTCGACATCATCGTCGCACAAGGCACCGAGGCCGGCGGCCACTGCGGCGAGATCTCGACCCTTGTGCTCACCGCCGAGGTGATCCGCGCGGTCAAGGACCATGGCGCGCCGCCGGTGATCGCGGCAGGCGGCATTGTCACCGGCGAACAGATGGCGGGCCTGATGGCGATGGGCGCGCAGGGCGTTTGGGCCGGCACGGTTTGGCTCGCTACCTCGGACGCGGAAACCAGCCCCGCGATCCGCGACAAGATGCTGGCGGCAAGCGCCAGCGACACGGTACGCTCGCTCGCGCGCACCGGCAAACCATGCCGCCAACTGAAGGCGGGCTGGAACGAGGCGTGGGACGATCCCGCCTCGCCCAGCGCGCTGCCGTTCCCGCTGATGCCGCTGATTGCCGTGCCCGCGCTCAACAAAGGCTTCCGCGCCGCCGAGGCCGGAAACGAGGGCGCGAAACGACTGGTGACCTACGAATCGGGGCAGGGCGTCGGCCTGATCGACGAAGTGCTGTCGGCAACTGCCGTCGTCCAACAGTTCAAGGAGCACTTCGCCGCCGCATTCGAGCAATTCGTCGAGACGGTTACGGCAGACTGAAAGCCCCAACCCCGGTAATCTGCGGCAGGTCGAGGAAAGTGCGGATTCCCGGCTCGGCCCCGCAGACCAGCGCGATGGCGTGGACCGCGTGCATTGCCGTCGCCAGACACGCCTGATCGTTGGCGTCCTCGCCATGAAAGGCGACCTCGCAGGCGAGCTTCATCGATGGCGTGCCTTCGACCGTGACGTGCCAGCCGCGACCCTGCGGCCAGTCGGGCGCAATATCATCGCCCATGCGCGTGATATGTTCGATGGTCATCGCCTTGCGGCCATTGATGACCGCGCTGAAACGGTAACGCTTGCCCGCCGTGGTGCCCGCCTCGATGCGGATGCCGCCCGCGAGGCGCGGGGTTTGCGCAACCGCGACCTCGCATTCGTAGATGATGTCATCGATGGTCGCGCCCAGCGCGTCGGCGACCATCAGTAGCGGCGCGCCGAAGGCTCCGGCCATGCCGTGCGGGATCGAAGTTGGCGGCACAGGCTCGGGCGGCGCTCCGAAGCCCATCGAGGCGATCATGTCCGCTGACGGATAGGTCGAATAGTCCATGATCTCCTGCACCAGCAGGTGATCGATACGGCGCAGCACCCCCGACATGGCCATCGGCAGCACCTCTGACGCCCAACCCGGCTCGATCCCGGTGGCATGGAACGATGTGCCACCCTTGCGGCAGGCTTCTTCTAGCCGCGCGACGACCTCGTCGCCGCAGGCCTTGGGATAAATCAGTTCGGTGATCGCGGTCGAGACCACGTTCTTGCCCGATTCGAGCAGGCGGCAGACATCGTCCAGCACCTGTTCGCGCTTGCCCTCGCCCTGCGCCATGTAGAGCACGCAATCGGCCTCCATGGCGAAGATCGCCTCGCGGTCGGTGGTGATGGCGATGCCTGACGGCGCCGCGCCGCAATGTTCGCCGGCGTCGCGCCCTGCCTTGGCTGGGTCGTAGGCCAGTGCGCCGACCAGTTCGAGATGCGGCAGGTCGGTCACCGCCTTCATCGCATGCCTGCCGACCGTGCCGGTCGCCCACTGGATGACCTTCAACTTTGCCATCGCCCGCTCTCCCCTGCGCTCTAACTATCGAATCAGTTAGACAATAGGGAATTCAGTCCGAGCGGGCAACGCGCCGGGACGATGGATCACCTGTTCGGGGTTGCTACCACTCACCGATATTGGGCATCGACTTCCATGGTTCGGCCGGTTCGAGCGGCGGACCATCCTGTAGCAGTTCGACCGAAATGCCGTCGGGCGAGCGCACGAAAGCCATGTAGCCATCGCGCGGCGGGCGCAGGATGGTGACGCCCTTGTCGATCAGGTCCTGGCACTTTTCGTAGAGGTTATCGACCTTGTAGGCGAGGTGGCCGAAATTGCGCCCGCCCGTGAAGACTTCCGGTGCGCTGCCACCCTCGGGCGGCCAGTTGTAGGTCAGCTCGACTTGCGCGTCCTCCTGACCCTCGGGCGCCAGGAAGGCAAGCGTGAAGCGCCCGGCGGGCACTTCGTGGCGGCTCAATTCCTTGAGGCCGAGCTTGTCGCGGAAGAATTCGACCGAGGCGTCGAGATCGGTCACGCGCAGCATAGTGTGCAGGTATTTCATGGCATTGCAGCTCCTTTGCCCGGAACCTTAAAGAACCTTGCCGGGATTGAGAATATTGTTCGGATCGAGCGTGGATTTCAGCAGGCGCATCAGCGCGATTTCCTCTTCCGAGCGAGACCACGACAGGTAATCGCGCTTCTCGATGCCGATGCCGTGCTCGGCAGAAACCGATCCGCCCAACGCGCGCAGCGGGCCATAGATGATCTCGTTGAGGCGCGCTTTCGTCTCCTTCGCCCGGTCTGGCACGCCGGCGATCAGGTGCAGGTTGCCATCGCCCATATGACCGAACACCGTGAGCGTCGCCTTGCCCGGCCATTGTGCCTCGAGCGCGTCGCGCACTTCGTTCACATAGCCCTGCATGTGAGTGATGCGCAGCGACACGTCGTAGTTGTAGATTGGCCAGTTGCGTGAGGTCTGCCCGACGTCCTCGCGCAATTCCCACATCGCGTTGCGCTCGGACTGCGACTTGGCAATAGCGGCATCGGCGATCAGGCCCTGCTTCAACGCCTCCATCAGCACCGCCTCGAACCGGGCGCTGTCCGCCTCCTGATCCATGCCAAGCTGCTCGACCAGCACATAGAGCGGGTACTTGTCCTGCAGCGGCGAGCGGCCCAACGCGGGGGCGCTTGTCACCAGCTCGACAAATTCCTTCCACATCACCTCGAACACGCTGAGGTTGCCCGCCAGCCCCCGGTCGAGATGGCGCAGCAGGCGCGGCAGCGCATCGAAGCTGCCGATCCCGATCCAGGCCGTATCCTGGCTGTGCGGCAACTGGCGCAGGCGCAGCACCGCCCGCGTCACCACGCCAAGCGTCCCTTCCGAGCCAATAAACAGCTGCTTGAGATCATAGCCGGTGTTGTTCTTGATCAGGTGGTTCATCGACGAAATGACCGTACCGTCAGCCAGCACCGCCTCAAGGCCGAGCGCCATCTCGCGCATCATGCCGTATCTCACCACCCGGTTTCCGCCCGCATTGGTCGAGATTACTCCGCCGAGCATCGCCGAGCCGCGCGCGCCAAGATCGAGCGGCAGCAGCAGATCGTGCGCTTCAGCCGCCTCGCAGGCGGTTTGCAAGATGCATCCGGCCTCTGCGGTGAGCGTCTTGCCGAGCGGATCGACCTCCTCGACCCTGCCCATGCGTTCGAGCGACAGCGCGAACATACCGTCAGAGAAGATGCCGTGGACGAGGCCGGTCTTGCCGCCCCACGGCGTCACCGGCTGGCACGCTTCGTTGCACAGGCGCAACACGGCGGAGACCTCGGCGGTGCTCGAAGGGCGCAGCACGGCCAGCGGGCAGCCGACCCGGCTCCAGCCGCTGACGGCCTTCTCCTGCGCGGCCTCTCCGGTGAGAACGCCGCCTGGCCCAAGCTCGCGTTCGAGCGCCTGAATCAGGTCATCGCTCACGCAAGCACGGCCTCGATCAGGCGCGGTCCCTTCGCGGCCATCGCCGCCTCGATCTGCGCGCTGAACTGCTCGATGGTTTCGGCACGGGCCGCCGGAACGCCGAACCCGCTGGCGAGCGAAACCCAGTCGATATAAGGATCATTGAGATCGAACATCGCCTTGGCCTTCGGTCCCGACTGCTCGACCCCGACCCGCAGCATCTCGACGCTGAGGATCTTGTATTCGCGGTTGGCGAAAACGATGGTCACAATGTCGAGCTGCTCGCGCGCCATGGTCCACAGCGCCTGCGGCATGTAGAGG
>CAMDQY010000145.1 GCA_945906005.1 Novosphingobium sp. Chol11
GCCCTTGCCTGCGATGCTGCCCCCAGCCACCGCTTCCGTCCCGGATTCCGCGTGCATCTCAAGAACGCGATCAAGCTGGGGGTTGGTCGCGCCGCGATTTTGCAGACGCTCGATATTGCTGCCGCCGCGCCCGAACATTCCGGCACAGCCTGAACTCAGGCGGTTGGCCAGATCAGCGGCACATTCTGCACCGAAGCAATAATGCCCGAGTTGTAGACGGGCTGAGCCCCCGGCGCGAGGCTGAATTCCGGAATATGCCTGATCCATTCCTGCAGGGTCACTGTCGCCTCAAGCCGCGCCAAGTGCAGGCCAACGCAGCGGTGCGGCCCGCCGCCGAACGTGGCATGATTGACGTTCTTGCGTTCCCAATCGACGTCCAGCGGATGGTCATTCTCCGCATCGTCGAGGCCGTGCAGCACAGTGGGCAACAGGATCATGTCGCCGCGCTGTAGTTCGACACCGCGATAGGTCATGTCCTTCGCCACCATGCGCGCCTCGGACACCACCGGAAAGCGGCGGAAGAGTTCTTCCACGCCGCGCCGCAACTTGAGTTCGTCGCCCCGAATCTCGGCCACCTTTTCGGGATGGCGCGCGAGGTAGATCATGAAGAAGCTCAGGAAGTTTACCACCGTGTCCAGGCCGCCGAGCAGCAGCAGAGAGATCATGCCCAACGCCTTGTCATGCGCCAGCGGCTGTCCGTCGACTTTGCCATTGACCATAATCGTGATCAGATCGGTGCCGCTGCCGCCAGTGCGCGCACGGATGATCGGATCGACGTAGGCGAAGAAGCCCTGATTTGCAGCATCAAGCGTTGCAGCCATTTCCTCGGGCGTGTTGCCCGCAGGCCGGGTCATATCTTCGGCAAATTTTGCCAGCATCGGCACGTCCGACATAGGCAGTCCAGCCATCGCCATGAACACCCTGACCGGAAAGATCATCGCATATTCGGCAGCGAAATCGCAGTGCCCGCGCTTCGCAATCGGTTCGATCAGCTCGATTGCCGCTTCCCGCACAGCCTCTTCCACCTTGCGGATTTGAGCCGGATTGAGGCCGAAATCGAGGATCTTGCGATAGGGAGTGTGTTCGGGAGGGTCCATCCGCGTCGGCACCATAAGGTATTTCTCGCCAGCTTCCTTGGGCAGGAAGATGACTTCGCTGGAAAAGCGGCTCGGATCTTCGTAGATTTCCTTGACCATGAAGCCTCGCGTGGCGATCCAGTGGCCTCCGGTGAACGGTGTCCAGACCAGTTCGGGCATTTCTGGCGTCTGCAAGGCTTTCCAGGCTTCGTGATAGCCTTCTTCGATCCCGTCGAGCGCATACATATCAATTTCGCGCACCAGTTCGGTCGGCACATGCGCGGGACGCGGGGTGCGGTTACGGTTGTCAAGTTTAGCGGCTTCGGACATGCGTCTTCTCCTGACTTCAGGTGATTTCTGGATCGATAATGGCTTTGATGACGGCACCTTTGGCCGTCGCCTCGAGTGCATCCAGCGCCCCGGCAATGCCGAAACGGTGGGTCACCAGTTCCGCTAGCGGGTATTCGCCCTGCAGCCTTGCGGCGAGATGAAGCGCCTCGTGGTAGTGCTTGGGCTTTGGGAAGGTCGCGCCGGCGATCGTGATATTCTTGGTGGTCATGTCGCGCGGTGAGATCGGCTGGGTGCCGATCGCGCCCCACAGGCCGAGGATGATATAGCGGCCGTGGTTGCCAACCAGATCGACCCCCTCGGGGAAGGCCTGCAACACGCCGGCAGCTTCGACGACGACATCGGGACCATGCGATGCCACCCGGTCATAGACCTGGCGGCGGCGTTCCTCTGCGCTGTCCTTGAGCGAGATGGTGGAGGTTGCCCCCATTGACCTGGCCATGGCGAGCCGGTTCTCGTGCATGTCGATAGCGATGATTTCCAGCGCGCCAGACAGCTTGGCCACCAATATAGCCGACAGACCGACCGGTCCTGCGCCTTGCACAACCACTGTATCGCCCATCCGCACTTGCCCGCAGCGGTCGAACCCGCGCAGCACCGTCGGCAGAGCGCAGCCCAACGCAATCACGGCGTCGGTCGAAGTGCCATCCGGCACGCGAAAGAAGGCTAGGCCGGTGGGAAGCACCGCAAAGTCGGCATAAGAGCCCCAGTTGGGCTTGTCGGCGTGCTCAAAGAACTGCGAGTTTTCACAAGGCGTCTCTTCCAGAACCGTGCAGCTGTGACAGCGGTGGCACAGCGCGATTGGCGCCCAATAGACCAGATCGCCGGTCTTAACCGGAACCCCGGCATAATCGGTGGTAACGCCCGGCCCCAGCTTCTCAACCCGGCCGACGCCTTCATGGCCAAGGATGATCGGGAACGGCATTACGCCAGCCTCACCGGTCATGATATGCACGTCGCTTCCGCAAACCCCGCCAGCAACGATGCGAACCAGCGCGCCGCCAGCAGGCGGATCGAAGATCGGCACGTCCCACGTCTCGATCCTGTTGGGCTCAACGAGCACGCAAGCTTTGGCGGTAGTCATCGACAGATTCTCCCGTTGCGCTTCGCACTCGATCCTGCGAAGTCGTTGATTACAACCTAGCTTGGCATGCGGACTTTCGGACAGACTTCGACCGCCAGCCGCCGAAGCGATTCTTCCCACGGCTTGGGATCGTCGAGGCTGTCATGCTGGTTGGCGACGATCTGTCCCCAGCCGCCACAAGCGTCAGTCAGTTTTTCCAGCTTTTCAATCACGGTTTCGGGCGAGCCGCACAGCACGACGTGCTCGGCAAGGAAATCCTCGTCGATATTGTCCGGGGTGATGTCGACGCCGGAATCGTGAATGATCCCGTCGAACAGCCCGAACTTGACGTAGATTTCCTTCAGATATTCGCGCCAGGTATCCATCATCCCACTCTTGAGAAACAGGCGCTTTGCCTCGGCATCGGTATCGGCAATGAACACGTCGCGGCAGACCCGGTAGCGGCTGCGATCCGCGGTGCGGCCATGGGATGCCATTGCGGTTTCCCATGTCTCCCAATGCGCCTTCATCTGCGGCGTGCCGCCAAAGAAGGATATCGGGCTGTAGTCGCGTTCGCCGGCAAATTTCATTGACGATGAATTCATCGAAAGGCCAGTCACCGCGATTTCCAGCTTTTCGCGTCCGCCAAAGGGGTTGTTATTGGCGATCAGCACATCGTATTCGGGCATGGTTTCCGATCCGGGGAAACCAGCCTGGAAGTACTTGCCCTTCTCGACGAACGGTTTGCGCTCCCAAACCCGCTCCATCAGGTGGAGTGCCTCAAGCTGGCGCGGCGGCAGGTCGCCGACCGACTCGAAACCATGCAGAATGGCGTCAGTATGGTGCCCGCCCGGTGCAACCCCGAGGAAATAGCGTCCTTCCATCACCTGGCTCAGCCATCCCACGCGGATCGCGAGCGTCGCCGGGTCATGATAGGGCAGCAGGTGCGCCATCGGGGCGAAACGGATCTGCTTGGTGGTCTGCGCGCAGGCGGCAATCACTGCTTCGGGCATCGGGATGTTTTCCCAGCCAAGCGTGTAATGCTCGCCGATCATGTAATCGGTGTAACCAGACTCATCGGCAATTCGGGCGATATCCAGCGCCCAGTCGAACACCTGCCGAGGCGTGCGGCTGGGCGGGTTGTAAGGCGTCATGAAGATGCCGCACTGCATTCCAACTTTGGCCACGCTCACTCCCTCGATCCGGCGTCAGGCGAAGACGCCTTCTTCATTCTTGCTAGCAAATCGCGGCGCAACCTTGGCCATGAAATTCTCGAGCTCTTCCTTGTTTTCGTTTGGCTCGAGATGGCCCTGGCCGAACATCAGGAACATCTCGTCGAAACCGAGCCGGTCATGCGCCTCGCCGATCCGGTCGGCAATCTCGTCCGCCGTGCCGATCAGCACATTGGGCGGGCGCTGGCCCATCGGGATGAACCATTCATCCCAGAACCACATATGCTCTTCCATCAGCTGGGCCGCGCGCTCCTTGTTGTCGGTTAGCATCAGGAAGCCACCCCATGCCGATGCCTGGGTATTGGTGACTTCGCGCCCTACCTTGGCTGCAGAGGCGATGTAGCGGGTGTTGAGCGATTCGCAGAAATCGAGATTGTCCGACAGCACGATCAGCTTGCCGCCCTCTTCAGCCCAGAAGTCGATTGTCCGGCCTGAGGCGGCAAAGCCGCCATAGATCGGCGGGTGCGGTTCCTGATAGCAGCGCGGCGCGATGCCGATCTGGCGAACAATGCCTTCGGCGTCCTGGCCCTTGCCGTACTTGGCATAGGCGGGATGGCCACCCGATCCGCCCTCTGGCGGGAATTGCCAGTTTTCGCCCTTGTGGTCGAACACATCGTTGGTCCAGGCCTTCTTGATGACGCGAACGCCCTCTTCGAACAGCGAACGGTTGCGCGCATCCTGCTGGTCACGCGCCTTCACATTGTCAGGCGTTGTCGCGCCGACGCCTTCCTTGATCCCGTAAGCATCGACCCAGCGGGCATGATAGCCCCGCGTGAACCCGCAATAGAGCCGCCCCTGCAACATGTGGTCGAGCGTCGCGATTTCCTCAGCGACGCGCACCGGATTGTGCGTGGTCATGGTGTAGCCCATGATCCCGGCCTTCAATCGCTTGCTGTGCTGCCCAACGAACAGGCTAAACATGCCGGGGTGATTGTTCACCTCGAAACCTTCGATCTGCAGGTGATGCTCGGGCTGGCAATAGCCATAGAACCCCAGCTCGTCGGCCAACTGGACATAGCCTTTCACCTCTTCGAGGAAGCGTTGATACAATTCAGGGCGCTGACCGGCCATACCGGCCTCGATCTCATGGCGTCTGCCGACGACGCCTGTCTGCATCAGGTGAAATTTCATGACCTAAAAATCCTCAGACCCCAATAATCAACACAAGCGTTGATAGGTAGTCGGGGTACACCTTGTCAATGCCGAAATGGCTGCTAGCGTCGAATTGTCAACTCTTGCGTTGACAGGGATCAATTGGCTTTGCATCCTTGTGCAAACGAGTCAAAAATTGTTCCGGGAGAAACCACGGTGGCGTTTGGCGATTGGTCTGAAGTGTGCACACTTGCGGACTTGCTGGTTCGCAGCGCAGCGCGGCACCCGACCCGCAAGGCGCTGGTGCTTCCTGAGGTTGCCCTGACTTATGCTGAACTGCGCGATGCAGCGATAGACGTCGCCCGTGGCATCATCGGCATTGGCATTCCGCCTCACTCGCATGTCGGCATTCTGGCCAACAACAGCCGCGAACTGGTCGCGGCGATCTTCGGGGCGGCGATGGCCAATTGCGTCGCGGTGCCGCTCAACGCCCGGCACAAGAGCAGCGAGCTCGGGTTCATCGCCCAGAATGCCGACCTTTCGCTGATCCTGACGACGGCCGCCGACACCAGATTCGTCGATTTTCGTGAGAGCCTGGCTGGCGCGCTGCCGTCGCTGGCTTCGTCTGGAGGTGGCGGCGAGCTCGCGCTGCCGGAAGCTCCAAAGCTGCGCCATGTGGTGCTGCTCGAAGGCGACACATCTCCGGGCTTCACCAGCCGCGAACAGTTCTCCAAGGCCGCAGCGTCCGTGACGCCGGAACAAGTCGACGAGGCTCGCCAGCGCACGCTCATCCGCGACACTGCGATCATCATCTACACCTCGGGCACCACCGCCAACCCGAAGGGCTGCATGCTGACGCACGAGGCCCTGACCCGCGGTCCGGTCGAACGCGCTGACCGCCGTTTCCGCAGCAAAGATCACGACATCACCTGGGGCGGTGGTCCGCTGTTTCATATCGGTTCCTTCGCGCCGTTCCTTGGTTCGATCGGCACCAGCGGCACCTATCTCACAGATGTCGCATTCGATGCCGGGCGGGCGCTGAATTTAATGGAGCAGGAAGGCGTTACGGCGGCCTGGCCCTGGTTCCCTGCCATCCTCCAACCGCTGCTCGATCACCCCGAATTTCGCACCGAACGGCTCGCAAGCTTGCGCAAGGCCCTGCTCATTGGCCCGCAGGCACTGGTCGAACGCGTGCAGGCGCTGTTTCCCAAGGTCGAATTCATGCAGGCTTGCGGCATGACCGAAACCGCTGGCATCTTCGCGCTGTGCGGCCCCGATGAAACGCCTGAGCAGCGCGCTACCAGCCATGGCAAGGCGGTTCCCGGCGTCGAAGTGCGGATTGTCGATCCGGAAAGCGGCGAACCCATGCCGCACGGAAAGGTCGGCGAAATTCTGGTGCGCGGTTACTGCGTCATGAGTAGCTATTATCGTTCGCCCGAAAAGACGGCCGAAGCGCTCGATGCTGATGGCTGGCTGCATACCGGCGATTTATATGCCCAGAGCGCCGAGGGAAGCCTCACATTCAACGGCCGGGCCAAGGATATGCTCAAAGTCGGCGGAGAAAATGTCGCGGCAATCGAGGTAGAAGCCTTTCTCTGCCGTCACGAGGCGGTAAAGATCGCCGAAGTGGTGGGCAGGCCCGATCCCAGGCTGGATGAAGTGCCGGTCGCCTTTGTCGAGTTGCGACCGGGTCACACGGCCCAGCCGCAGGAACTGATCGATTTCTGCATTGGCAAGATCGCCAGTTACAAGGTTCCGCGCGCCATCTATATCGTCAAGGAGGCCGACTGGCCGATGTCGGCAACCAAAGTTGACAAGCGCGCGTTGCGCGCGCGGCTTGCAGATCAGGACAAGGCCTAGTGGGCCTTCATTCCGTCAAAGAATATGTCGCAGAAAGCGGCGGATATCTGGTCGGCGGGATGTGGCCCACCCGGCTGATACCAGCGGTGCGTCCAGTTGAGCATGCCGAATATCGAGTTGGCGGCGACGCTCACCGGAATGTCCCGGCGAAACTCTCCCGCCTCGATCAACTCATTGACCA
>CAMDQY010000146.1 GCA_945906005.1 Novosphingobium sp. Chol11
TCAGGCGACCGCCGCGCTTGGCTGGCGCTGGTTCGCGAGCCAGGTCGCCACGCGCCGGGCGATGGCGGCAAAGGCCTCGGCCTGCGGTCCTTCACCCGCTGCGGGCGGGGTGCCGGCGTCGCTCGCCTTGCGGATCTCGAGATCGAGCGGTACCCGGCCAAGGAAAGCATGGCCCATCTGCGCCGCTGCTGCCTCCGCGCCGCCCGAGCCGAACGGATCGCTTACCTCTCCGCAATGCGGGCAGGCATAACCGGCCATATTCTCGACCACCCCGATCACCGGCACATTGCCCTGCTCGAATAGCGAGATCGCGCGCGTCGCGTCCATCAGCGCCAGGTCCTGCGGGGTGGAGACGATCACTGCTCCGGCGGGTTTGAACCGTTGCAGCATGGTAAGCTGCACGTCGCCGGTTCCCGGAGGCATGTCGACCACCAGAAGTTCTGCGTCGCCCCAGTCGGCATCGACCAGCTGCGACAGCGCATTGCCCGCCATCGGGCCGCGCCACGCAATCGCCTGACCCGGACTGACAAGATGCGCCATCGACAGCATTGGCACGCCCCACTGACTTGCGACCGGCAACAGCTTCTTGTTCGATGTCGCCTGCGGACGCTCTCCTTCGGTAGACATCAGCCGCGCCTGCGAAGGGCCGTAGATGTCGGCATCGACGAGACCGGTGCGAATACCCGACCGCGCCAGTGCCACTGCAAGATTTGCGGCGAGCGTCGACTTGCCTACCCCGCCCTTGCCCGATGCGACAGCGATGATCGAGCGTGTACGCTTCTCGCCCATCATCGCCACGCGAACCTCCGCAACGCCGGGTGCGGCGCGCAGCGCATCCTTCACCGCGATCTCCAGACGGTCGCGTTCGAGACCGTCCAGTCCGGTAACATCGAGCACGATGGTCGCCACGCCATCGACAAGCCGCAGCGATTGGAGCCGCGCCTGCGCAAGGTCGGGCAGGAACCTTTCGAGCTCGCCTGCACTGTCGCTGTTCATTTGCCCTCCCGTGACCGCAACTGGCCGTTGGGCTCCCTAGCAAGGAAAAAGCGGGCACAGGCACTGTTTTTGTTCGCAAGGGTTCCTATAACGGGTGCCATGATACGGATCAGAAGCGTTCTGACGCAGGTAGGGCTGTCAATGACAGGAAAGCGAAGCCCCTGGGGTAAGCCGCCGGGCGGAGAGCCTGGCGATAGCAAAGGCGATCCAGGCAGCGGCGACAGTTCGCCTCCGGCAGCAGAGGACGATGGCCCGAAGGGTCCGCGCAATCCGTGGTTGCCGCAAGGCGAGGGTCAGCCGCGCCGCTCGGCAAGCATCGAGGACATTTTCCGCATCCGGCGCGGGCGTGGTAGCGGTCCGGGCGGTGGTTCGGGCGGTGGCGGCAGTTTCCCCCGCCTGCCGCAGCGGCCCGACGGAAAGAGCTGGTACCCGCTGATCATTGGCGGAATTGCCCTGCTGTGGCTGGCCGTCTCGACAGTCCACATGATCGGCCCCAAGGAAGAGGCCGTTGTCACCACCTTCGGCAAGTATTCGCGCACCATCGAGCCGGGCGTCTCGCTGACCATGCCGTGGCCGATCCAGAGCGTCGAAGTGGCCGATGTCACCTCGATCCAGGTCGATACCATTCCCGAAGGCGACAGCGAAAAACTGATGCTGACGAGCGACCAGAATCTGGTCGATCTGTCCTATCTGGTGCGCTGGAACATCAAGGACCTGAAGCTCTACACCTTCCGGCTCGCCCAGCCCGAGGAATCCGTGCGGCAGGTCGCCGAGACGGCGATGCGTGCCTCGATCGCCGAAGTTACGCTGAACCAGGCGCTCAGCGGCGCTGGACGCGGTGAAGTGGAACAGAGCGTCAGGGACCGGATGCAGCGGCTGCTCGACACCTATCAGTCGGGCGTGCGCATCCAGGGCGTCGAGATCAAGAAGGCGGACCCGCCGCAAAAAACCCTCGCCGCCTTCCAGCAGGTCACCGCCGCGCAGCAGGACGCGCAACGCGACCAGTCCAACGCGCGTGCCTGGGCTCAGCAGCTACTAGCCCGAGCACAGGGCGATGCAGCGGCGTTCGACAAGGTTTACGCCGAATACAAGCTCGCCCCTGAAGTCACCAAGCGGCGCATGTATTACGAGACGATGGAACGCGTGCTCAACAAGAACCCCAAGGTCATCATGGAAAGCGGCGGCGTCGCCCCGTTCCTGCCCCTGCCGGAGATGAAAAAGCGGATCCAGCCGCTGCCTGATCCCGCCACCAAGGGAGGCCAGTGATGGAACTGATTCGCGATTTCAGGAACGTACTGATCGCACTGGCGGTGCTGATCGTGGCGCTACTGGCGAGCGTGGTCCAGGTACCCGAAACGCAGCAGGCCGTGGTCGTTCGGTTCGGCGAGCCGATCAAGAAGATCAACAGCTTCGATCCTAGCGAGGATTTCGGCAGTACCGGCGCGGGCCTCGTGCTGCGCATCCCGCTCGCCGACCGACTGGTGCGGATCGACAAGCGGCTGCTTACCGTCGACATGGAACCGCAACAGATTCTCTCGACCGACCAGCTGCGCCTCAACGTCGATGCCTATGCGCGTTTCCGGATCATCGATCCCGTCAAGATGGTGCGCACCGCCGGCACTCCCGACCGGGTACAGGAACAGCTTGAGCCGATCCTCAACTCGGTGCTGCGCCGCGAGTTGGGCAAGCGCACCTTCCAGTCGCTGCTCGCAGCTGAACGCGGCGTTGCGATGACGACCATTCGCGATCAGCTAGATCGGCAGGCTCGCGAATACGGGGCGCAGATCGTCGATGTGCGAATCAAGCGCGCGGACCTGCCCGAGGAAGCGCTCGAAAGCGCCTATTCGCGCATGCAGGCAGCGCGCGAGCAGGAAGCCGCAACAATCCGGGCACAAGGCCAGAAGAGCGCGCAGCTTATCCGCGCCGGAGCCGAGGCAGAGGCCGCACGCACCTATGCAGGGGCTTTCGGCAAGGATGCCGATTTCTACAATTTCTACCGTGCGATGCAGAGCTACGATTATGCGTTCAGCGGAGATGAAGAAGGCGGGACCACTATTCTGCTTTCGCCCGACAATACCTATCTCAAGCAGTTCAGGGAGCCGTAGGCGCCTAACCGGATACGGCCCGGGATCCGAACGCATTCAATCTGCGTTAAGCCGTGAATGAGATGTTCGCGGCAAACTAGTTAAACGCACCGGAAATGGCGCTGCAACGAAGGAACTCAAGGACGTGAAGCCCGTGCGATACGTTTATGGATTGACCACCGCCCTGCTTTTGTCCGGCGCTGCCGTCTCGTTGGCGACAGGCCAGCCGGTCGGCGCGCAGGTTGCGCAGAACGAAGGCTCGCGCATGTCCACGGTGGTGCCGCGCGGCGGCGCCCCGGCCAGCTTTGCCGACCTCACCGAACAGCTCGCGCCTGCGGTCGTCAACATCTCGACGCGACAAAGCGTGCAGGTCAGCACCGCCAACCCCTTCGCAGGAACACCGTTTGCCGACCTGTTCGGCGGCCCCGAACAGCAGCAACAGGGGCCGAGCACGCGCGAGGCGCAGTCGCTGGGTTCGGGTTTCATCATTTCGGCGGACGGCTATGTCGTGACCAACAATCACGTCGTCGCGCCGGCTTCGCGCAATGGCGAGATCAAGTCGATCACCGTCACCATGCCGAACGGCACCGAATATCCCGCAAGGTTGATCAACCGCGACGAGGCCTCGGACCTCGCGGTGCTCAAGATCGACGGACAGCGCAACCTGCCCTTCGTCAGGTTCGGCGATTCCACCCATGCCCGCGTCGGCGACTGGGTGATTGCGATCGGCAATCCCTTTGGCCTGGGCGGCACCGTCACCTCGGGGATCATCTCGGCGGTTTACCGCAACACCGGGTCGGGCACTGCCTACGATCGCTACATCCAGACCGACGCCTCGATCAATCGCGGCAATTCGGGCGGCCCGATGTTCGACATGAGCGGCAATGTCATCGGCATCAACAACGCCATCTTCTCGCCCACCGGCGGCAGCGTCGGCATCGGCTTTGCGATCCCGGCCGAAATCGCTGCGCCCATCGTCGAGAAGCTGCGCCGTGGCCAGTCAATCGAGCGTGGCTATCTTGGCGTGCGGATCCAGCCTTTGAGCGAAGACCTTGCCGCGTCGCTCGGCCTTGCCCGCAATCGTGGCGAATTCGTCCAGGCGGTCGAGCCCGGCCAAGGCGCCGCCAAGGCAGGCATCCAGTCGGGCGACGTCGTCGTCAGGGTCGCCGGCAAGGAAGTGACCCGGGAACAGACGCTGTCCTATCTCGTCGCCAATACTTCGCCGGGAACAGTGATCCCGATAGAGCTGATCCGCGATGGCAAGCGATTGACCGTGCGCGCCACGGTTGCGGCCCGCCCGAGCGAGGAGGAACTGCAAAGCCAGGTGTTCGATCCCGACGCGAAGCAGGGTGCGGACCCGTTCGGCCCGAAGCCTCAGCAACGCGGCGATGGCGCTGTCGAGCAAGCGCTTGGAATTTCGGTGATCCCGCTGACCCCGCAGATCGCGGCGCAGATCGGCGCTTCTGCGGATACCCGCGGCGTGGCCATCAGCGCGGTCGATCCCAATTCGGATGCAGGCCAGAAGGGACTGACGCGCGGCGACATCGTGCTGTCCGCAAACTATCGCGGAACCACGACGCTGGCTGCGCTCGAAGAGGCGATCCGCACGGCAAGGGCCGCCGGACGTGACGCGCTTTTGCTGCGAGTGCAGCGTCGGGGTCAGCCCGCCGCCTATGTCCCGATCCGGCTGAGGTAACAGCTTTTAGGGCTGCTCGCCCGGACCGTCACCGATAGCGCGGCCGATGAAGTCTTCGCTTGCTGCCGGCGGAACCGGTTCACCGTTGCCCCGCCGCACGTTGACGGGAGGCTCCTGGTAGCTGCGCGGAGGCGGAAGAACATCGGAGCTATCCGGTTCGATCAGGTTGCCATCATCGTCGACGAAGTAATAGTCGTCTGGATTGCCCTGCAGCGCTTCGTCGTCCGGCTCTAGCTGCCAATCGGGCAGTTTGAGGTCGGTATCGAACTTCTCGATCGGGCGGTTCTGCACGGCACGGCGCATGAAGGAGGCGAAGGCGCGGGCCGGCGCGGTGCCGCCCTGCAATCCGCCCACGGCCCGGCTGTCGTCGCGGCCCATCCACACGCCGGTGGTCAGCCCGCTCGAAAAGCCGACGAAATAACCATCCTTGTTCGAGCTGGTCGTGCCGGTCTTGCCCGCGACAGGCCGCCCAATCTGCGCCGCCTTGCCGGTTCCGGTGGCTACCGTAGTCTGCAACAGGTCGGTGATCCCCGCCGCGACATATTGCGGCACCAGCAACTCGCCCTCGCTCGGCTTGCGCCGGTACAGCAATTCACCGTCCGCGCCGGTTACCTTGACGATGCCATAGGGCTCGATCGAGCGACCCTTGGCAGCAACGCTGGCAAAAGCGCGGGTCATTTCGATCAGCCGTACTTCCGAACTACCGAGCACCATCGAAGGCACCGTGGCGATCGGCGTAGTGATGCCGAAGCGCCGCGCCATCGCGGCGACCGTGCCGAACCCGACCTCGTTACCGAGTTGTGCAGCGACGGTGTTCTTCGAATAGGCAAAGGCTGTCCGAACGTCGATCTCGCCCGCATAGCTGCCACCCGAATTGCGCGGACTCCAACCCTCGATGGTCACCGCCTCATCGACCACCCGGTCGTCAGGCTTGTATCCCGCTTCAAGCGCCGCAAGATAGACGAACAGCTTCCAGGACGATCCCGGCTGGCGCAACGCGTTGACCGCGCGGTTGTAGTTCGAGGTGACATAGTCGGTGCCGCCGACCATCGCGCGTACCGCCCCGTCGCGGTCGAGCACAACCAGCGCACCCTGAGCGCCATCGGGCACATTGGCGCGGATCGATGCCGTTGCGGCGTTCTGCATGGCGACGTCGATCGTAGTCCACACCTCGATAGGATCGTCGGTATCGGGCAGAAGAATATCCAGCTGCGGCAGCACCCAGTCGGTGAAATAGCGCACCGAGTTCTGGCCCTTCTGGCTCGCCAGCCGCACCGCATCGAGATTTGCGGCATCGGCTTCCGCCTGGCTGATATAACCGTTCTGTACCATGACCGAGAGCACAACCCGGGCGCGATCCTGCGCTGCCTTGACGTCGGCGGTGGGCGAATAGCGCGACGGTGCCTTGACCAGCCCGGCGACGATCGCGGCTTCGGCCAGCGACAGGTCGCGCGCCGAATGGTCGAAGAACTTGCGGCTAGCCGCGTCGATGCCATAGGCGCCGCCGCCGAAATAGACCTTGTTGAGATAGAGCTCGAGAATCTCGTGCTTCGAAAGCTTGGTTTCCAGCGCCAGCGCCAGCACGCCCTCGCGGATCTTGCGTCCGAAAGTACGGTTGTTGTTGAGGAACACGTTGCGCGCGAGCTGCTGGGTTATGGTCGAAGCGCCCTCGCGGAAAACACCGGTTCTGTACCTGACCAGCAGCGAGCGGCCAATGCCGATCGGATCGACGCCGAAGTGCGATTCGAAGCGCCGGTCCTCGACCGCGACCATCGCGTCCCGCATCACCGGCGGAATGTCGCGGTAGGCGATCCACTTGCCGTAGCTTGGTCCAAGCGAGACGATCTCGGTGCCGTCCATCGCGCGCACCACGATCATCTGGCCCTGCTGGCTGCTCTTGAGCTCCTCGAAACCGGGCAGGTCGCGCGCGGTCATGAAAACGGCGGTGCCCAGGAAGATGACGCCCAGCACCGCCAGCGACATACCCCAGATAAAAGTTCCGCGCACGATCCT
>CAMDQY010000147.1 GCA_945906005.1 Novosphingobium sp. Chol11
CATGGCGCGCAAAGCTATGTGCTGGCGCTGGAAGCAGCAGCCAAGCTTTAGTCCAGCGGCACTCCAGGAAGCTGCTTCGCCGTCCTGATCTTCAGCGAGGTCTTTACGCTGGCGACGTTCGGCGCGGGGGTCAGCTTGGAAGTGAGAAATTCCTGAAACGACTGGAGATCGCGGCTGACGATCTTGAGGATGAAATCGATCTCGCCATTGAGCATATGGCACTCGCGCACCTCGGGAAGCGCGCGCATGTGATCCTCGAACTGGCGAAGCGCATCCTCGGCCTGGCTTTTAAGGCTGACCATGGCGAACACCGTGATCGTGTAGCCTAGCTTTGAACCGTCGAGATCGGCGTGATACCCCCGAATAACGCCGCTTTCCTGAAGCGCACGCACGCGGCGCAGGCAAGGCGGTGGGGTCAGTCCCACGGCTGTGGCGAGATCGACGTTGGTCATGCGTCCGTCGTCCTGCAGCGAGGCAAGCAGACGCCGGTCGATTTCGTCGAGACTGTTCATTGCGCTCCAACCGATGCGGAAATTGCCGCATGCGGAACCTTTGCGATGCCGAGGCGATCGAAAATTGCCGCAGAATACCGATAATTGTTCATAACGGCATCGTCCCGCTTTGCAACGCATGTCAAGCGCGTGCTTCATGAACCAGTCCGGCCTGCTAGGTGAAATGCCGCGATTCTCTATGCGGTGCCAGCTTGCCCCGCATCTGCGTGCGTAGCAGCAATGCATTTCGACGACCGTCTCGATACCGTCCTGAAGCAACCCGTCCGCGGGCAGGAGATCGCGCGCGTCCAGTACGTCCAGCTGCTCGACTTGCTCGGAAAAACCAGCGCCGATACTGCCTGCTCCCGGCTCGATCCAGCCTGTGAGCGGCTGTCCGCGCTGGCAGCACAAATTCCCGCCAATGAGCGGGCGCATCTGCTGCGCGATTCCGGGCTTACGTTGCGCAATCCCGCGCTCGTCGCCTTTCTCGCCGAAGACGAAGCCGCGCTTGCGAGCGCGGCGGTTGCCGCTGCCGAACTGGATGAGCAGCAGTGGCTCGATCTGGTGCCGGCCCTGCCGGTGCGCTCGCGCGGCGTGCTGCGCCCCCGCCGCGATCTGGGCCAAGCTGTCGAAATGCGGCTCGAGCGGCTGGGTGTCGCAGACCGGGGCCTGCCGCCCGCGCAATCGGTCGGTGCTAATGAAGTGATGCCGGACTTAGAGCCCGAAGCAAGTTCGCCCACACGCGAATCGCCCATCGGTGAATTGGTCAAGCGAATCGAGCGCTATCGCAAGTCTCGACCCGCGCCCTCGCCACTGCCGGCCACCGATGCACCGCGCCTACCACTCGGCGATCACGACCATGCGCCGCCGCAGCCCTTCCACCGCTTCGATTTCGTCACCGATGCCGCAGGGCGCATCGTTCGCGCCGAAGCCGATGCTGCACCGATGCTCGTCGGCACGGCACTGGGCACGCTCGCCAGCCGCCGTGTCGCAGGTTCTGCGCCCCTGACAGCCGATGCCTTGCGCTTGCGCCAGCCAATCGAGGGACAAGTGGTCGTTTTTGAAGGTGCGCCCTCAATCGACGGCGAGTGGCGGATCGATGCCGCGCCGCTGTTCGATGCCGCCACCGGTCGCTACACAGGGCATGCAGGGCGTGCGCGACGCCTCAACGGCAAGGTTGTAACCGAGACGCGCGCGGCCGAAATCGCGGACCGCATGCGCCAGGTGCTTCACGAGTTGCGCAATCCGGCCGGCGCGATCCAGATGGCTCCCGAATTCATCCAGCAACAGATCGGTGGTGCGGTGTCGCACGAATACCGCGCCCTCGCTGCCTTGATCGCCAGCGACACTGCTTCGGTGCTGGGCGGTCTCGACGAGGTCGACCGGCTGGTGAAATTCGATGCAGGAGCTGCGGGCGTGGAGCCTGGAGAGACCGATTTTGTCGCCAACATTGCCGCCACCGCCGCTTTGCTCGACCCGCATATGGCTCAACGCGAGAGCGGCTTCGAGCTCGACCTCTCCGACGAAACGCTGCCCGTCGCAATCGCACCAGGCGATCTCGAGCGACTGACCTGGCGTTTGCTCGCCGCGATTGCTGGAGCGACCGGACCGACTGAACGGCTCGGGCTCGCACTATTTGGGCAAGGCGAAGCTGCGCGACTGGAGATAACCCTGCCCTCCTCGCTGCGTAGGCTCAGCGACGACGAGCTGTTCGCGGCCCATGCAAAGGAGCGCGGTCCGGCGCTGTCTGCGGGCATGTTCGGGCTTGGCTTCGCCCTGCGACTGGCCTCTGCCGAGGCGCGTTCGGCAGGCGGATCGCTGCGCCGCGAGAGCGAAAAGCTGATCCTTGATCTCCCACTGGCGGTTTCGCTTTCAGCGAATGTTAGGAGCCGCTGAGCTATCGTTTCGAGCGATGCACGG
Organism: Novosphingobium sp. Chol11; assembly: GCA_945906005.1. GTDB lineage: Bacteria > Pseudomonadota > Alphaproteobacteria > Sphingomonadales > Sphingomonadaceae > Novosphingobium. The sequence continues at coordinate 2,412 of CAMDQY010000147.1, forward strand.
CAAAATGGACCTATCCAATATTCTCGACCGCCCCGGCCCCGACCGGATGGCGGCGCTCGATCCTGACTTCGGTCCACGCTTCCTCGTGACCATCGATACCGAAGAGGAATGCGATTGGGCCGCTCCGATCAGTCGGGACAACCACGGCGTTACCGCTGCTCCTCGCATGGCGGAGTTCCAGCAGTTCTGCGAGGCGCACGGGGTCGTTCCGCTCTGGCTGGTCGACTGGCCGATCGCCAACTCGGCGCAAGCTGCGGAAATTCTGCGCCCTGCCGCCGTGGCTGGCAAGGCCGAGATCGGGCTGCACCTGCACCCCTGGGTCAATCCTCCGTTCGACGAGCAGGTTAGCCAGTTCAACAGCTACGCAGGCAACCTTCCCGAGGCGCTCGAACGCGAAAAGTTCGTCCGTCTGCATCAGGCGATCGAGGCAAACCTCGGCGTCAGCCCGGTCGTTTACCGCGCCGGGCGTTATGGTGCGGGACCGGCGACGGCGGGCCTGCTCAAGGACATGGGCTATGCCATCGACACTTCGGTGTGCGCCCATTTCGACTATTCGGACGGCGACGGCGGACCGGACTATCATGCCCATCCGCTCACGCCCTACTGGCTCGATCCGCAAGCCAGCTTGCTCGAACTGCCGGTCACGACCGTGTTCACAGGCCTGCTCCGCCGACTGGGGCCGAAGCTGCTACCGCTCGCCGCGCGCGTCCCGAAACTGCCCGGAGTGCTCGCCCGCACACGGCTGCTAGAGCGCATACCCCTGACACCCGAGGGCATGCCAGTGCGTGATGCCCTGCGCGCCATCGATGCAGCAGTCGCCCAGCGCGCGCCGGTGCTGGTGTTCTCGTTCCACAGTCCTTCGCTCGAAGTGGGCCATACGCCCTATGTGCGCAGTCAGGCCCAGCTCGCGCGGTTCTATGATTGGTGGGAGCAGGTGCTTGGCCACCTTTCCAAGCATAATGTAACGCCCGCCACCGTTGCCGAGGTATTGCGCGCGGCGCATCTTGCCTAGCAGACCTAGGCAAGCTAACGCGCTGCCTTCCGACCGGCTGGAGATCCAGACGGGCGGGCGAAGTGCACAAGCGATGGATTTGCGGGCCTGTAGCTCAGTTGGTTAGAGCTGGCCGCTCATAACGGCTAGGTCGCGGGTTCGAGTCCTGCCGGGCCCACCATCGCCTGGCGCCGGAACCAGGGTCGGGGAGTAGCGCAGCCTGGTAGCGCATCTGCTTTGGGAGCAGAGGGTCGCAGGTTCGAATCCTGTCTCCCCGACCAAGTTTCTAATTGTATGATTCACCCGCATTATTTTGCCGCTGTCGCGAATTGCGCTACATTTCGATCCTAGGATGTTTGGCCCATCATCGAGGTTCTAGCTGAACCATGCGCATCGCGTTGTTCGAACCGGAGATTGCCGGAAATGTTGGCGCCGTCCTGCGCCTCGGCGCCTGCATGGGGGTGGCGGTGGACCTGATCGAGCCGATGGGGTTCGAATGGGATGATCGAAGGGTGCGCCGCACCGCCATGGATTACATCGATCACGTTGCCATCGCGCGCCACGCCAGTTTCAACGATTTCAAGGCTACCATCGGTTCGCGACGGTTGCTGTTGTTCACCACAAAGAGCGATCGATCGGCCTACGACTTCAAATTCCTGGCAGACGACGTCCTGCTTTTCGGAAAGGAAAGCGCGGGCGTGCCGATCGCCGTTGCCGAAACCTGCGATGCACGGCTGCGTATTCCCATGCGGGCGCAGGTGCGTTCGATGAACCTTGCCATGACAGCGGCGCTCGCGCTCGGGGAGGCTCTGCGCCAGGCGCGTAGTTTGCCGCAATGATCGGGCACACCCCGATGTGGCGAGCAGCACTTTCACTGGACGACCCATACTGCTAGGCGCGCGCCATGCTCAACATCAGCAATATAACGGTTCGCCTCGGCGGGCGGACCATCATCGATGACGCAAGCGTCAATCTACCACCGCGAGGGCGGATCGGCCTGATCGGACGCAACGGTGCGGGAAAGTCGACGCTGGTGCGGGTGATCGCCGGGATGCTCGAGCCCGATGGCGGTGCGGTGTCGATGCCGCGCAACAGCCGGCTGGGCTACATCGCGCAGGAAGCACCAAGCGGCGATACGACCCCGTTCGAGACGGCGCTTGGCGCCGATACCGAGCGGGCAGCGCTGATGGTCGAGAGCGAGATAAGCTGCGATCCCCACCGCCTCGGGGAAATCCACGAACGGCTGATCGCCATCGATGCTCATTCAGCCCCATCGCGCGCTGCCCGCATTCTCGTCGGGCTCGGCTTCGATGAAGAAGCGCAGCATCGCCCGTTGGAGGACTTTTCCGGCGGATGGCGGATGCGCGTGGCGCTGGCTGCGCTGCTGTTTTCACAGCCTGACCTGCTGCTGCTCGACGAACCCAGCAACCACCTCGATCTGGAAGCCGTAATGTGGCTCGAGGATTTTCTGCGCTCCTATCCGGCGACCATCCTGCTGGTCAGCCACGAGCGCGATTTCCTCAACAACGTGGTCAACCACACCCTGCACCTTTCGGGCGGCAAGCTGACGCTTTATCCCGGCGGCTACGATGCCTTCGAGCGTCAGCGCGCCGAGCGGCAGGTCCAGATCGCGTCTGCCCGCGCAAAACAGCAGGCCCAGCGCGACCGCCTCAAGGACTATGTCGCGCGAAATTCGGCACGCGCTTCTACCGCCAAGCAGGCGCAATCGCGGGCCAAGGCGCTGGCAAGAATGCAGCCTATCGCCGAACTGATCGACGATCCGTCGCTGAGCTTCAATTTCCCCAATCCGGACGAACTTCGCCCGCCGATGATTACGCTGGATCTGGCATCCGTGGGCTATGACGAGACGCCCGTGCTCAAGCGGCTCAACCTTCGGCTCGATCCAGATGATCGCATCGCCCTGCTCGGACGCAACGGCAACGGCAAGACCACGCTGGCGCGATTGCTGGCAGCTCAGCTTGCGCCGATGGAAGGGACGATGAATGTCAGCCCGCGGATGCGGGTCGGCTATTTCACCCAGTATCAAGTGGAGGAACTGTCTGCGTCCGAAACGCCGCTACAGCACATGACCATGGCAATGGCGGGCGCGAATCCGACGGCGGTGCGGGGGCAACTTGGCCGCTTCGGATTTTCTGGCCGGAAGGCTACGACCGAAGTGGGCAAGCTATCGGGTGGCGAGCGAGCGCGGCTGGCGCTGGCACTGATCACCCGCGATGCGCCGCACATGCTGATCCTCGACGAGCCGACCAATCACCTCGATGTCGATGCCCGCGAGGCGCTGGTCCAGGCGCTCAACGATTATACAGGCGCGGTGCTGATCATCAGCCATGACCGCCACATTCTGGAAATGACTGCCGATCGGCTGGTGCTGGTCGATGACGGCACGGCGCGGGAATTCGACGGGTCGATAGACGACTACATTGCGTTCGTGCTTGCCAAGGACCCCGCGACGGCGCGCAAGGACAATGGCGAAGGCAGCGGGCCGCGTGGTGTTAACAAGAAGGACCAGCGCAAGGCGGCCGCCGAAGCGCGTGAAAAGGGGCAGGAATTGCGCAAGCGTGCTCGCCACGCCGAATCCGAACTTGAAGCCCTTACCAAGCAGCGCAACGCCGTGGACCGCGCCATGTTCGATCCCGCTTCGGCCGAACCGGCTTTGGCTAAGTTGACCATGAGCGAACTGATGATGCGCCGCGCCGAGGTCGAGACGCAGATCACAGAGGCCGAAGTCGCGTGGCTCGAAGCCAGCGAAGCGCTTGAATCTATCACGGCGTGATCTGCGTCAGGGGATAATAACGTCGACCACGACCACCTTGCCGGCGCGCGTCTGGTCGATGGCGTCAGCGAGCACCTCTGCCAGCTCCCGAGCTTCCGTGACCGGCCCAAAGCCGACCGCACCCATCGAACGTGCCATTGCAGCGATGTCGATCGCCGGTTCGGTAATGTGGCAGCCGATCCAGCTGTTTTGCACTGGTCGTCCCCGCTCGTGGGCAGTGGAATGCAGGCGATGTTCGATTGTGATGCGTTTGATGCGGGCGCGCTCGGCGAGGATTGCTTTGTCCCTGCCGAAGTAGGCGTCTGCGGGTATCACGTTGCTCAGGCTTTCGTGGTAGCGCTGGTGATTATAGTGCTCGATGAAGGCCTCGATCTGGCTCTCGAGATCGCCGGGCAGGAAGTAGTTTTCGAGCAGGATGCGGTTCTTCAGGGTCTGGTGCCAGCGTTCGATCTTGCCCTGGGTCTGGGGATGATAGGGCGCGCCGCGCACATGCTTCATGCGCCGGTCACCCAGCCATTCGGCCAGATCGCCGGAGATGTAGCTGGAGCCGTTGT
>CAMDQY010000148.1 GCA_945906005.1 Novosphingobium sp. Chol11
TGGCGCGCGATCCTGTCGCAGCGATGGTCTCGCCGCGCAGGGCAACCGCTTCCACCCGGTTCGTATCCATGGTGATGATGTGCTTGCCGACGAGGATCGTGTCGGCGCGAAGCGATGCTTCGGGCGTGCCGGTCGTCGCGCACCCTGCGAGCAGAGCCGTGCCTATCACGGCCATTGCCATCTGCATTGTTGCGCGCATTGCCCCAGCGTCCTCTCTTGACCTTGTCCGCTCACCCCTAACGTGCTGTGGTCATTGCCGGAAGGCTTGGCCTAACAATTAGGTAGAAGCGCAAAAGCGGAGAGAAGGCACATGCAGGTAAGGCTCGACGGCAAAACCGCGTTCGTCAGTGGCGCAAGCTCGGGGATCGGCAGGCAATGCGCCTTTGACCTGGCCGAGTCAGGCGCGGACGTGGTCGTCCATGGCCGCGACGTGGAACGCACCGAGGAAACCGCCGCGAAGGTGCGCGAGCTTGGGGCTAGGGCGGTCGTCGCCATCGGCGATCTTGCCACCATCGAAGGATGCGAAAGCGTCGCCAAGGCCTCGCTCGACGGGTTCGGCAAGATCGATATCTGTGTCAACAATTGCGGCGTTTCGCTTCGGCAGGACAACCCTCGCTGGGACGAGCTCGAGCATTCGGACTGGATCGATTCGGTCGAAGTCAATTTCCTGTCCAGCGTGCGGATGTCGAAGGCGTTCTATCCCGGCATGAAGGCGCAGAACTGGGGGCGGATCATCCACATTTCGACGCTCGCTGCTTGGATTCCGGGCCTCCTGACCGACTATTCCGCGCCGAAGGCTGCGCTCAACAAGCTCACCATCGACATGTCGAAGCAGTGCGGAGAGGACGGGGTGACGGTGAACGCGATCCTGCCCGGCACGATCATGACCAGCGCCATCGAACGCTATCTCGACGTGCTCAACGAGCAGCTTGGCTGGAATACCGACGACATGGTCGAGCGCAAGCGGCGCTATGTTTCGGAGGTATATCCGCAGCCGATCAAGCGGCTGGGCGAAGGCCATGATATCGGCGCGCTGGTGGTGTTCCTCGCCAGCGATCACGCCGGCTACGTCACGGGCGCGCTGATCAAGTGCGACGGGGGTTCAAGCCCTTCGGTCTAATCCGCGAACCTACAAGCCGAACCGGTCGGTGTAGAAGCGGAACTCCTCTTCGACCCCGGCGGGATCGAGCCCGAAGAATTCGGGCCGCGCATCGTGCTTGCCCTTGGGGTGTTCCTCCTGCCAACCGGCGATCCAGTGATCCATTTCGGCGGGATAGGGCCAGCCGAAATTCGCATAGACCTCGCGCACCTGCTTGGCAGGCTCGACGATCTGGACGCGGTGATAGACGTCGTGGAAGCGGTCGTCGCCGATCCGTTCGCGCACGGCCAACGTGCGTTTCAGTGCGGTGGTCCAGTAGGAACGATGCTCGTGGCCGAGATAAACGGGGTTCGGGTTGTCGACAAAGGCGCGGCGGAAATGGTAGATTAGCGAACACACCGACGATAGCGAGCGCAGCGGCTCGCGGTGGGTCCATACGAAATTGGCATCGGGATAAACCGCCAGCAGCACCTCGATGTCATAGGTGTGAACCGGCGTCTTGAGGAACCAGCGTGTCGGCGGACAGCGCCATTGCAGCAGTTGCAGCACGCGCTTGTGATACGCGTAGGCGCGAACCATGTTGCTTTCGTATTCGGACGCTAACGTCCGCGCGTTGAAGCTCGGCACATGCACGAACAGCTCGAACGACGGGCCGGAGGAAAAGCACTCCATCAGGACGTGAGCGCACTCCTGCGACTTGTCGACGCCGCGCGGCAGCATTTCAGTCGCTTCGGGCACCAGTTGCTGGAAGCCTTCCTCTCCCGACTGCGAAATCGCGATGCGCGGATCGGTGAGTTCGGTCGCCTTCTCGGGCGGAGGGCAGTGCCGCTCCTGCTCCCAGACGCGCAGGATGCGGGTTGCCGGATCGAGCCCCATCATGTGGCTGAAGGCGGTGCTGCCGGTGCGCGGCAGTCCAATGCCGAACAGCGGCGCGGTAATCTGAACGTCCCCGATCTCGGGGTGGCGCTTGAACCAGTCGTTGACCTCAAGTTGGTTGACGAGATGCGCGATCAGCATTTCAGGGAGCGCGCCCGCGCCGAACTCGGTCAACTCGCTTTCGGTGTTGATCGCATCGACCAGCCAATGCATCGGTTCGAGATACCAGTCGTCGCCCCAGTCGGAGAGGCCGGTGCGCTCCTTGGCGGCACGCATTAGCGCATTGGCATCGATCATCGGTATAGCACTCCTAGTCAGTCTTTGTGGTAGCGGTCGATCAGCGGTGCGTAGGCGTCTGCAAACCGCACTTTGCACGGACCGGTGATGGAGCGGCGCTTGGTCGGATCGGCAAGGAAGCCGCCGTGCGCGCCGACAACTTCGACCTCTTCAAATTTTGCCTCGATGCCGAGACGGGCCGCGGCAATCTCGGACCACTCGCGGCTCGATACCTCGTCGTCGCCCGCCCAGTTGGTGACAAGCGCGGGGACCCCGGCGGCATCGAGCATCGCCTCAAGCTGGTCGCAGATGTCGTCGACATGGATCAAGGTCTGCGGTTGCGGCCCGTTGACGAGGATGATCGGTTCGCCCTGCTTGATCCGCTTCACGTCGAGAGAGGGGCCAAGCCTCGGCGTGCCCCACGGCATGAACAGCCGGGCGATCGTTGTCGGCAGGTTGAACATGCGCGCGCATGTACCCGCGACCGCCTCGGTGATCAGCTTGGACGCCGGGCTGGCGGGCGACCAGTGCGCCTTGGCGCCACCTAAAGGATCGGTTTCGGTGTAGCGGTGCCAGGTATCGGGATTGGGCGCATAGATCGTGCCCGCCGAAATCAGCAGCGCCGCCTTGGCCTTGCGGCAATGCTGCCACAGGAAGCCCGGCCCCTGGGCATTGGCGCGGAATGCCATCTCGAACTGGTCGAGCCGGTCAGGCACGCGCGCAAAGGCGCCGTGGATCACATAGGTGAAGTCGTCGGGCAGCGCTGACAGGTCACCCGAGCCGAGATCGACCGCGCAGGTGCGAATCCCCGCCGCCTCGATTTCCTCGCGCGGCGTAAGCGCGGTGATGCGGATCTCGCGGCCCTCGCGGGCCGGATCGTTGGCTGGCAGGAACCGCGCCGCGCCCCACACCTCGTTGCTGCGCGCCAGATATTCGGCGATCGGCCTTGCGACTCCGCCGGTTACGCCGGTGACAAGGATTTTCTCGCCCGAGATCATCGCACAGCCCTCACCATGCGTGGATCACCGGAAGCACTTCATCGGCAAATCGCGCAAGGTCGTCGTATGCCTCAGTGCGGATCGGGATCCCCGCCGCCGGACCCGAATGAACGATGTCGGTAAGCGGCATGGTGTCGACGAACTGCTTGAGCGTCTCGATCACCGTGCCTGCCGTGCCGATCAGCTCGAAATCGCGATAGAGGTCGCCCGCCTCGTTATCGAGACCATAAGCCAGTTCCTCGTCTCCCATGCCCGCACGCACTTCAGAATAGAACCGCCAGCGTCGTTGATACTTGTCGCGATTGCGCGCCCAGACGGCTTCGGGTTCTTCGTCGGTGACGGTGATCGACCACGGATTGGAGATGCGCGCGGTGTCGCTCGGCAGCCCCGCCTGCTCGCGCCCTCGGAAATAGGCGGCGTGTACCTCGGGATCGACCGAAGCGGCATGCAAGTGCGCGCCGTGCCGACCGGCGCGTTCAGCGGCGGGCGGAGACGTCGCCGCCACCCACAACGGCGGGTGCGGCTGCTGCAACGGCTCGGGCCAGACGCCGACATTGTCGAGGTTGTAATACTTGCCGTGGAAGGTGAAGGGCCGCTCGGTCCATGCCTTCTTGAGCACGGTCATCCCCTCTTCCATGCGCGAGGGGCGGGTTTTCGGCGAATAGCCCCAGCACAGGTATTCCGCCGGATTGTGCCCCGCGCCCACGCAAACATCGAGCCGCCCGCCCGAAAGCTGGTCGAGCACGGCGGTCTCCTGCGCCAGTTGCGCGGCGTGATGCAGCGGCAGGATGTAGGTGTAGGAGCCTAGGCGGATGCTCTCCGTCCGCTCGATCAGCGCGGAGAGGAACACCGGCACCGAGGGCGAATAGCCGTCAGGCTGGAAGAAATGCTCCTGGATGAGGAGGCTGTCGAAACCCAGCTTCTCGGCCTCAGTCATCAGCCATAGCCGGTCCTCGAAGAACTGCCGCCACGGCTCGTCGTCCGGGTTGCGGAAATCCATGGTGAAGGCGACCTGCATCTATCTCTCCATGGCGTGGGTATTCCCACCCATCACGCAACCGCCCCTCACGCAGCATGGAGAGGCTGTGCCACCGGCCTCTCCGTATAGCAGATCAGAAGCGGTATTCGACCTGAACGCCATAGGTGCGCGGCGGCGCCCAGTGGACGGCGTCTGCCACGCCGGTGATGAACGCGCCGCCGTAAACCGCCTTGTTGGTCAGGTTCTTGCCGTAGATCGAGATCGTGAGGCCGCTGTCCTCGGGATTCCAGGCCGCACGCGCGTCGATCTTGGCGAAGTTCGCCTGCCTGACGCGGCCATCAAGCGTATAGTTGACTGCGCTCGAATAGTAGAGCGATCCGGTCAGGTCGAGCATGCCGCCGCCCACCGGGATATGCCCATTGGCAGTGGCCGTGGCGGTGAATTCGGGCGCGCGGATCATCCTGTGCCCGCTGGCGTCAAAAACAACCGTATCGTTGTTGCCCGCGCGGGTCGGCACTGGCCCGTTCACAGCACAAGGCTGCGCGAAGTTGGTGCAGGGCAGCGCAATCGCGGTGTTCGCGAACTTCTTATATTTGGCATCGACCCAGGCCCCCGCGAGACGCAGGTCGAACATGTCCGAGAACTTGATCGAGGTATCGATTTCGAAGCCGTTGACCCGTGCCGAATCGGCATTGCGCAAGACCGACAGCGGCACCGCCTGACCCGGAAGAACAACAATGAAAGTCGTCTGCATGTCGGTGTAATCGTAATGGAATGCGGCTGCATCAAGCGTCACCGCATCGCCGATGCGGCCCTTGTAGCCGATCTCGTAGGACTTGATCTTCTCCGGATTGACGACGTCCGGCGGTGACCCAGAAAACACCGTGAAAGGGTTGTTTGAGTTGAAAACCCCGCTCTTGAAGCCCTGGCTGTAGGTGAAATAAACGTTGCTGGTCGGAGTCAGCTCGTATCTGATCGAAGCGCGCGGGGTGAAACTGTCCCAACTCCGCGTCCCGACTTTCAGAAAAGTCGGTCGCGCACCGGAATATGTCGCGAAGACCGCGTTGCCATCAAGGCTGCGCTTTTCCCAGCTATACCGCAGGCCGCCGATCAGCGAGAGCCGGGCGGACACGTCAAAATAAACCTCACCAAAGGCCGCAGAGGTCTTCACCGATTGAGTCGACCAGATCGAGATGTCGCCCGCTGCGCCGGGCGCATCTACTCCCAGGGGATTCCAGCCACCCTTGCCGTCGGCATAGTAGGCGCCAAGCGTGAAGTTGAATGAACCGTCGAGGTCGGAGGAATAGCTCAGTTCCTCGCTGAAATAATCGTCGAACGAATGCGGACGATAATTGATGCTGAGGCCGTTGGCCGTATAGCCCATGTCGGCATCGAGCACGTTCGACATGTCGCGCGTCAGGTAGCCTGTGATCGAGGTCAGCGTGCCGGAGTCGAGCGTCAGTTCGATCCGACCTGTCAGGTCTACACTCTTGTTCTTTTGCGGGAGTGAATCATCGTTGAGAGCAACTTCGTAGGGCTTTCTGGGTATGATGAAGTTCGTATCGAGCACGCGGGCAATCGAGTTGCCGTTGATCGGCGTGCCATAAATCGCGAAAGTCTCAGACCGCTTGCCATAGGCGGCCGACAGCAGGACCTCGAGATTTTCAGTCGGATTGAGCCGCAGCTTGCCGCGGATCTGCCAAGCTTCCTCACCCTCGAGCGAACTATTGGTCCGAAGGTTTTTGTAATAGGTATCGTTGCGGTGGTAATATCCCGAAACACTGAGCGCGGCCTTGTCGGTTGACAGCGGCACGCTGACCCAGCCCTTGAGGAACAGGTCGTCGAACCGGCCATAGCTTGCCGAAACCATGCCTTCGCTATCGTAGCTCGGCTTCCGGGTTATGACCTGGATCGCGCCGCCGGTAGCGTTGCGGCCGAACAGCGTGCCCTGCGGGCCCTTGAGCACTTCGACGCGCTCGACATCGGGAAGATCAAACGTACCCGCCGTAGTCGATGGCATGTAGACGCCGTCAAGATAGATCGCGACGTTGTTGTCCATTGCCGGGCCGGTCACCGTCGCGCTGATGCCGCGCAGCGCAGGCGCGGTGAAGTTGCCCTGGCGGTCGATCTTGAGCGAAGGGGTTAGCTGCTCGAGACCGACCGTGTCGGTGATGTTGGCCCTGGCAATATTTTCCGCCGTCAATGTCGTCAGTGAAATCGGAACGTCGCGCGAAAGTTCCTCGCGCCGTTGTGCGGTGACGATGATGTCGCCGTAGCCGGCCTCTTCCGCTGCCATCTCGGTTGACTGAGCAACTGCGCTTGTGCCGAACGACAGCGCGATGCAGCTAGACGCAATTAGATAGATTGCAGCCTTCATTTTACCTCTCCCAAGGTTGGAATACGCGTATTTTACGTCACGTCTTATCGAGTTAAACTAGTCGTCGCATGTTTGGCATGCGCTTTCTGCAGAATAAGCTGTTAACTTAAGATATTCAAATTTC
>CAMDQY010000149.1 GCA_945906005.1 Novosphingobium sp. Chol11
TCACATTAATCCAGACGTCGCTATAAAGGGCAGGCCGGTCTCGACCGGATATGGCGATAAATGGCGGTGTGCAATAGGCACAGCGGACCCGGGGGCAGTACCCGGCGGCTCCACCAGAAGGCGCGGGAAACCGTGGTTCCTGACGGGGCCGAACTAGGATCGACGTGTGTTGAAAGGCACTGTTTTCGCCCGGGCTGAGTAACCCGTTCAAGGCTCAAAACCCACAAGTGCCAATGATAATGAAGCACTCGCTATCGCCGCGTAATTCTAGGGGCTAACGCCCTGAAGTTACAAAGCTAAAGCGCGGTTGGACCGACCGGGCAACAGAACGGATTCCGGGCGTCCGGAGGGAACGTAGCAACAGAATCCCTCCACCTTCTCTTTCAGTTGAACGGAATAGCGTCCCGTTGCGCCGCAGCATCGGCAGCGCGCTCAAAATTCAGGCAATCGAAGATCTTCGCTCCGGCGATGAACACCGCGCCCGTGCAGGCGAGGAACAGCAGCTTGCCGCCGAAACCTGGATACTGCGTAATATAGATCGAGCCACGTTCCACCGCACCGAGCGCCAGCGCATAAATGATCAAATAGGCCTCGACACGGGTCTTGATCGTAAACAGTCGACCGATCTTAGCGAGCATTCGAGACCCTTTCGTTGTACAGGCATTAACGCAAGCATCGTGCCATCCGCACAATTGCGAGCGACCATGTGGTTAACCCGCTGCTTACTGTAAATCGATCCGACATGGTAACGATTCGCGTCGGTTCGAGCTTCCGGGGCAGGCAGACGGGGGTGTTGCCAAGCTTGGACGCAAGCCTTAGGCGCGCCTCAGGTATTGCTGCGAGGTACAATGACGGAAATGCAGGAGCGGGCCGGACTGAAGGTCGATTCCGGCCTTGCGCAATTCATCGAGGATGATGTTCTGGCGCCGCTCGGCATTGCCGCAGATGGTTTCTGGAGCGGCTTTGCCGACCTGCTCGCCAATTTTGCACCTCGCAATCTTGCGCTGCTTGCTAGGCGCGACGACCTTCAGGCAAGGATCGATGCTTGGCATCAGACGCGCGCGGGCAAGCCGATCGACATGGGCGAATACCAGGCGTTCCTGCGCGAAATCGGATATCTCGTCCCCGAACCCGGCGACTTCGCGGTCACGACAGAAAACGTCGACCGCGAAATTGCGCTGATGGCTGGACCGCAGCTTGTCGTGCCGGTGCTCAACGCCCGGTTCCTGCTCAATGCCGCCAATGCCCGCTGGGGAAGCCTGTATGATGCGCTATATGGAACCGATGCGCTCGTTGGGCCGGCAGCGCGCCCCGGCGGATACGACGAGGAACGCGGGGCGGCAGTGATCGCGGCGGCAAAGGAATTTCTGGATGAGGCGGTACCGCTGGCGCAGGGCAGCTGGGCTGAATTGTCGAATCCCGAGGAACTGGGAATCGATATTCGCGACCATTCGCAATATGTTGGTGAGCGTGAGGGTGGCCAGCGCCGCCTGTTCCGCAACAATGGCCTGCACATCGAGATCGTATTCGACCGCAACCATCCCGTCGGCAAGGGCGACCGAGCCGGCATTGCCGACGTTCTCCTCGAATCGGCGCTTACCACCATCGCCGACCTCGAAGATTCGATTGCCGCCGTCGATGCCGAGGACAAGCTCGCCGCCTACCGCAATTGGCTCGGTGTAATCCGGGGAGATCTGACCGATACGTTCGACAAGGGCGGCAGGGCTGTCACCCGCGCGTTGGACCCGGACCGCGAATGGATCGCACCCAATGGCAATCTGGTGACACTGCCCGGCCGCAGCCTGCTGTTCGTGCGTAATGTCGGCCACCTGATGACCAATCCGGCGATCCTGCTGTCCGACGGCACCGAGATCCCCGAAGGCATCATGGACGCGGTCGTCACCAGCGCGATTTCCAGCCATGACCTCAAAGGCCTCGGCCTCCACTCCAATTCGCGTGCAGGCAGCATCTACATCGTCAAGCCCAAGATGCACGGGCCGGACGAGTGCCAGTTCACCAACGACCTGTTCGACGCGGTCGAAGACCTGATGGGCCTGCCGCGCCATACCGTGAAAGTCGGAGTGATGGACGAAGAGAGGCGCACTTCGGCCAATCTTGCCGCCTGCATCCATGCGGTGAAGGATCGCATCGTCTTCATCAACACTGGCTTCCTCGATCGCACCGGCGACGAGATCCACACCTCGATGAAAGCAGGGCCGATGATCCGCAAGGCCGCGATCAAGGGCAGCGACTGGATCGCAGCGTACGAGAAACGCAATGTTCTCATTGGCTTGAAGCACGGACTTTCGGGCCGGGCGCAGATCGGCAAGGGTATGTGGGCCGCGCCCGACCGGATGCAGGCGATGATGGCCGAGAAGATCGGTCACCCTAAAACTGGCGCGAACACCGCCTGGGTGCCTTCGCCCACTGCCGCTTCGCTGCATGCAATGCACTATCACGCCGTCGATGTGTTCGCAGTGCAGAAGCAGGTGGCGAACGAACCGATGCCGGGCCTCGACAAGTTGCTGGCGATACCGCTTTCTGGCGGGACCAACTGGTCCGAGGCAGAAGTGCGCGAGGAACTCGACAATAACGCGCAGGGACTGCTTGGCTATGTGGTGCGCTGGATAGACCAGGGCGTTGGCTGCTCCAAGGTGCCCGACATCGACGACGTTGGCCTGATGGAGGACCGCGCGACTCTTCGGATTTCCAGCCAGCACATGGCCAACTGGCTACTGCATGGGGTGTGCAGCGAGGCACAGGTGATGGCTTCGCTCAAGCAAATGGCCGAAAAGGTCGATGTGCAAAACACGGGCGATCCGCTCTACGAGCCGATGGCTGGCAACTGGGACACGAGCCTCGCCTTCAAGGCAGCTTGCGATCTGGTGTTCAAGGGCGCCGAACAGCCCAGCGGCTATACCGAGCCGCTGCTCCACGCTTGGAGGCAGAAAAAGAAGGCGCAGGCCTGAACGTAAGAGGGGACGAGCGGCATGCAATTCGATCTGGAGCAGACGGACGCCTTGCTCACGACCACCCGCGCAGTGCGCAAACGGCTCGACTTCGATCGTCCGGTGCCGCGCGAGATCATCAACGAGTGCCTGGAATTGGCCGTTCAGGCTCCGACCGCAAGCAATAGCCAGACCTGGCGCTGGATGGTTGTGGACGATGCGGAGAAGCGCAGACAGATCGCCGAGATATACCGGCTGGCGATGCAGGACCGCCAGAGCGTGAGCGAGAGCTGGGACGACAGTAAGGCCGCCGATCGCATCAGCGCACAGACCGCTCGCGTTCTCGACAGCGCCGGTTACCTGCGCGAGAATATCCACCGCGTGCCCGTGATCGTCATCCCTTGCGTCGAGGGTCGCCCCGCGCCCGATGCCGCGCCGGCTTCGCTATCGGCAATCTATGGCTCGATCATGCCGGCAGTGTGGAGCTTCCAGCTGGCCCTGCGCTCGCGCGGGCTGGGCTCGGTGTTCACGTCGGTGCTGGGCTTTCGCGAACGCGAGGTTGCACAGCTGCTGGGTATCCCGGACAACGTGCTGCAAGTCGCGATGATTCCCGTCGCCTACACCATCGGCACCGACTTCAAGCGAGCTTCACGACCGCCGGTCAGCGAAATCACGCACTGGAACGAGTGGTAGGCACACAGGGAGAGAACACCATGGAATTTGACCTCAAAAAGACCGACGCGCTGCTGTCGACCACGCGCGCAGTGCGCAAGCGGCTCGACCTTGATCGTCCGGTGCCGCGTTCTGTCATCGAGGAATGCCTGCAACTCGCCGTGCAGGCACCGACTGCCAGCAACAGCCAGACCTGGCGCTGGCTGGTGATCGACGATGCCGACCTACGCTCCATGATCGCCGAACACTACCGCACTGCGCTCGCCGCCGGTTTTTTCCGCGAAGCCTCGCAGGCCGCCGCCGAACGCGGCGAAGCGCAAACTGCGCGGGTGTATGACAGCGCCGATTGGCTGGCCGACAACCTCCACAAGGTGCCGGTTTTCGTCATTCCATGCGTCGAGGGTCGGCCGGTAGATGGAGCGCCAGTGGGGATGCAGGCGGCGATCTGGGGTTCGATCTATCCGGCGATGTGGAGCTTCCAGCTCGCTCTGCGCTCACGCGGGCTGGGCTCGACGCTGACCACGGTCCACCTGTTCAAGGAGCGCGAGATCGCGGAGATTCTTGGCATACCCGACAATATTCTCCAGTGCGCGCTGCTGCCGGTTGCCTATACCAAGGGCACCGATTTCAAGCCGGCGTCACGCCCGCCGGTGAGCGAGATCACGCACTGGAACGGGTGGTAAGGCAAGTCAGCCGGGCGCGAGCGCTTCCCACGGGATCAGGCATTCGGTGCCCGATATTCCGGCGACCTTGGCCTTGCCATCCTGCGCACCCTTGTAGGTGACTGTAACACCGGGGAACATCGTCCACGGCGTTGCCGCCGGATCGGCGACCTCGAAGCATTCGGCCTGCTTGGCAACCTTCACCGTATCGCCCGCCTTCACCGCAAAAGGCGGCTCGCCGTTCGACGCAGCGGTTGCCGCATCGCTAGATGCCGGAGCGGGAGCAGCGGCAGATTCGGTTGCAGCGGGTTCGGCGGATGCGCTTGCCTCGGCGGCTGGTTCCTCGGTCGGCGGCGAACTGCAGGCGCCCAGGCCGGCCACGAGGGCCATTGCGAAAAGCGGGCGTGTCACCATGATCTATTCCCCCTGAAGTGGCAGATCATTTAATCTGCCCCGACATTTCGATGCCCGCAATGACTTTCGCCCACTTGCCGGATCGGCTAGCCCCAAGTGAAACAAGGGAGCAAGGACCGTGAAAGCCACCTACAACATGACGCTCGAGCAATTGGTCGTCGACCGGGCAGACCTCGCGAGCGACAAGATGCGGACCGTCGCCACTGCGGCGGAGGCGGCGGGCTTCGATGCCTGCAACCTCACCGACCATCCGTTCCCCGATGCGACATGGCTGAAGGACGGCGGCCACAACGCATTCGATCCGCTGGCGGCGCTGTGTTTTGTTGCGGGGTTTACTACGCACATCAGGCTGCACACCAACATCATCGTGCTGCCCTATCGCAACCCGTTTCTCACCGCCAAGGAAGCGACCACGCTCGACGTGCTATCCAAGGGCAGGCTGATCCTGGGCATTGGAGTCGGCTACCAGGAGACTGAATACGACGCGCTCGGTGTCGATTTCAAAAAGCGCGGCAAACTCACCGACGAGGCGCTCGACGCAATGAAGGCGGCCTGGAGCGGCGAGGTCGTGCAATTCGACGGCATCAACTTTGGCGCGGCCAACAACATCCAGTTTCCCTCGCCGCTGCAAAAGCCGCATCCGCCGATCTGGTGCGGCGGCAATGGCGAGATCGCGATGCGCCGCGCGGCGCAGCGTTGCGATGGTTGGACGCCATTTTTCCTGCCCCCGGGACCGGTGGGTGACCGCCATCCCGATGCCATCACCACTGTCGCCGATCTCAAGGTCAAGGTCGAACGGATCGGCGAGTTGCGCGAAGCGGCGGGGCGCAGTGGTCCGTTCGACGTTTCGCCGATGTCCCCGGTGCGGGTTTCGGCGCGCACGAAAGAAGTCGCCGATGCATTCATCGCCAATGCGGCCGATATGGCCGAAGCGGGTGTCACCTGGGTGGGATTGGGATTGCCGGGTGTGGAAACGAGCGAAATGACCGAGAACATTGCCTGGTTCGGCGAGGAAGTCCTGCCGCAGCTTCACGCGTTTTGATCGCCGCTCCGCCTAGGCGCTAAGTATCCGCGCGATCTCTACAAATTCGTGCACCGAAAGGGTCTCGGCTCGGCGCTGGGAATCGATGCCGAGCGTATCGAGAGCTTCGATAGCGCCGGGCAGGCCCTTTACGCTCTGGCGCAGCATCTTGCGGCGCTGGCCGAAAGCGGCCTCGGTCACGCGCGAGAGCAACCTTGCCGAAACGCCTTCGGGCATTTCCATCGGCGTCACATGGACGATCGCGCTCATCACCTTCGGCGGCGGGGTGAAAGCGCTGCGATGGACCTTCATGGCGAGCCGCGCCTCGCTGCGCCACTGGGCCAGCACCGAGAGCCGACCATAGGCCGAACTATCCGGCGCGGCGACGATTCGGCGCGCCACTTCCTCCTGGAACATCAGCGTCAGCGAGGTCCAGCGCGGTGGCCATGTCTCGCCTGACAGCCAGCGCGTGAACAGTTCGGTGCCGACATTGTAGGGCAGGTTGGCGACGATTGCGTAGGGTCCGCCCTGCATCAGGGCATTTTGATCTAGCTTGAGCGCATCGCCCTCGATGACATTCAGTCGGCCCTCGAATGCGGTGCCAAGTTCGTCCAGCGCGGGAAGGCAGCGCCGGTCCATCTCGATGGCAGTGACCTGCGCACCGGCACGCAACAACGCACGGGTGAGGCCGCCGGGGCCGGGGCCGATCTCGAGCACTGCCTTGCCCGCGAGGTCGCCTGGTATCGCGGCGATCCTGTCCAGCAATTGCTCGTCGAACAGAAAATTCTGGCCCAGCGCCCTGCTTGCTGAAAGACCGTGGCGGGCGATCACTTCGCGCAAGGGAGGAAGAAGTTCCGTCATCCTCCTGCGCGCCGCGCCGCACAGGCTCCTGCCATGCGGATCGCGGCGATCATCGCGCCGGGATCGGCGATGTTCTTTCCGGCAATGGCGAAGGCGGTGCCATGATCGGGCGAGGTGCGCACGATCGGCAGGCCA
>CAMDQY010000150.1 GCA_945906005.1 Novosphingobium sp. Chol11
GTCGGTCAGCGTCTCGATGTCGCCGACAACCTCGCCGCCCGCCGCATTAACCAGCGTGTTGATATGCGGCCAGCGTGCGGCAATCGCGGCGAAGGCGGCATCGACATCTGCCTGGACGCCGATGTCGCAGGCAAATCCTGCCGCGTCGCTCGCGCCCCTGCCCTTGAGCACCTCGACCGCAGAGTCGAGATCGGCCTGGGTTCGCCCGAGAATGCCCACCTTCGCGCCGTCCGCAGCAAAGCATTCCGCCGAGGCAAGCCCCATGCCGCGCGATCCGCCCTGCACAATGACGACGGCGTCTTTCAGCCCAAGGTCCATGTCTCGCTCCCCTCCGCTTGTTGCGGTTCTATGCGTGCTGGCCGAGCACGATCGGCAATCCGGCTACTCCGCGCACGTTGGTGACGGCAACGCGCGTGGCGCGGTCCGGGAAAACCTTCCAGTCGGGGAAGCGGGTGTAAAGCTCCTCGAAGGCGATGGCGATTTCGCGCTGTGCCAGATGGATGCCCAGGCACTTGTGCACGCCGAAGCCGAAGAACACGGTGCGGGTGTCGTTGTCGCGGTCGATGTCGAACACATCCGGGTTGGGAAAAGCGCGCGGATCGCGCGTCGCCGAACCGGTAGCCAGCATAACGCGCTTGTCGGCGGGGATTGTCACACCATGCAGTGTCACCTCGCGCGTGGTGCAGCGGCCTTGCAACTGCGAAGGCGGATCGAAGCGCAGCACTTCCTGCACCGCCTGCGGCACCTTGGAAATGTCAGCGCGCAGCTTGACCTTTTCGGCAGGGAAAAGCTCCATCGCAATCGCGCCGCTGGGGATCGCCTTGGCGACGGTCTCGTGCCCGGCAATCGCCATCTCGAGGAACCGCATGGCGATCTCGTCGTCGCCCAGCTTGTGCTTGACGCCCTGGTCGTCCTCTAGTTCGAGCGCGATCAAGAGCGAAATCGGATCGTCCTTGGGATCGGCCCGGCGCTTTTGCACGAGATCGTAGAACAGACCGAACAGGCCCATGTTGGCTTCCATCTGCAGGTCTTCTCCGGCACCATCGCCGCGCGCCAGGAACTTGTTCGCCTGGTGGTGGACCTCGGCGCGAAGTTCCTCGGGAATGCCGAGCAACTCGCTGATGACATAGAGCGGCAGCTCCACCGAAAATTCGGTCACCATGTCGAATTCGCCATCGGGGCCGTGCTTCTTGTAGGTGCCTTCGAGCAGATCGACGGCGCGCTGGCGGATGAACGGATCGAGCGCTTCCATGCGCTCGCGGCTGAACACCTTGGTCATCATCGCCTTGGCCCAGCCGTGATCGGGAGCGTCCTTGCCGAGCAGGATCATGCCGGCATTGTCCTGCCGCTCGATGGTGACGCCCGCCGCGCTGGAATAGATCGCGGCGTCGCGGTGCGCCTTCCACACGTCCTCGTATCGGCTGAGGATGTAGAAATCCATTTCCTTCTGGTGAAACACCGGCGCGTTCTCGCGCATCCATTCGTAGAACGGGTAGGGATCGAGGGCATATTCCATCGAATAGGGATCGAAGTGCATTTCCGGCTTGCTGCCTTCGACTACGTCCTGTTCGGCCATGCTATGCTCCTGGTTGTCCGGTCCGGCGGGCGCTTGCAATCGGTCCGCGCATCCGCAATTGTCTACCTGATAGTCTCAGCTTGATGGCGATGCCAAGTCCATGATCGATTTTCCGGCGCAGCTACAAACCGCCGCAGCGATGCGCGCGGCATGATCTACCGCTCGGACTTTCCGGTGCCAACCGAACTGTTGGCTCCGGGCACGGCTTACGAGACGTACGCTGGCCACATAGGCGATCGCGAATACGAGCTGTTCCGCAATGCACCGCCGACGCTCAACCAGCGGCCATCCGAGACGCTTGCCCTGCGCCGGGCGATTCCTAATGCGCGGATGACGCAGCAGGATGGCACAATCACGACATTCGGCGAATTCGAAGCGCGCGCGGTCGGGCTCTGTTCCCATTTGCGCGACGTGATCGGTCTCAATGCAGGCGATCATGTCGCCCTGGTCATGGCCAACCGGGTCGAATGGATGATCGCCTTCTTCGCGGTGCTGGCCCTCGGCGGCGTGCCGGTGCTGGTCAACAGCCGCAGCGCAGGCCCGGAAATGCGGCGCGCTGTCGCCATGACTGATTGCTCGGCGGTAATCGCTGACCGCGAGCGCTACGAGACCATAACACAGGGCGAGGCCATGACTCCCCCGGTCGTGCTCACGGGCGACGGCGAGGAAACTCCTGCGTTGTCTCGGCCGGGTGACGCGCCTCGCCGGGGTTCAGCTTGCCGGTTTCGAGATTCATTGCATTACCTCAACGAGCATACTCGTTCCCACCTCAGCCAGGGCGTTCTTGCATAGCTGCCCGTCCTTCACCACCAGCCGAATCTTGTCAGGCCCCTGCAACACGCGCAGATCGTCGAGCGGATTGACATCGACCACGATCAGGTCAGCGAGCTTGCCCGGCTGCAGGGTGCCGAGCGATCCGTCGCCCATCATCGCCAGACCGCCATTCGCGGTCGCGCAGACCAGAGCCGAAGCAGGATCGTAGCCGTAATAGTCGATGAAGAACTCGATATCGCGCCCCTGCGTGCCTTGCGGACTCCAGGCAAAGCCATAGTCTCCGCCAATCAGGTGCCTCACGCCGCGCTTGCGCAGTTCGGTATGTGTCTTGCAGGAGTTTTCCAGCAGCTCGGGAATGTTCATGTAGCCACCGACCTCGGCGGGAAGACCAAATGGTGCGGCCTCGCCGGCCATGATCTGGTGGAACAGGCCGACGGTGGGCACCACGAAGATACGGTCGCGCGCTTCTTCGAGCATGTCGAGCAGTTCCTCGTCGGAATATTCGACGTGGAATATCGCATCAACGCCGGCACGCACGCAGTGCTTGGAACCCTCGATCGAGCGGGTGTGGGCATTCACCCTGCGGCCATAGGCATGGGCAGTGCGCACCGCCATGTCGACTTCCTCGAAGCTCATCGGCGTCGTGTGGCCCGGCGTTCCCGGATAAAAGGGGTCGCCCGAGACATCGAGCTTGATGTTGTCGATCCCCTCGCGGCACTGCAGGCGCACGGCGCGGCGCATGTCTTCCGGGCCATCGACGATCGTGGACGGGCCAATGCGCGGATTGTGCAAGCGGCCCTCGTCGCCCATCGCTCCGGTGACCGAAATTTCCAGACCTCCGGCGCGGATGCGCGGCCCCGGCAGCCGCCCTGCGTTGACTTCCTCGCGAACGGCAACGCCAAGGCCAAGCTTTGCCTCGGAAGCTCCGTAGGCACTGGTAAAGCCTGCCTCGATCAGCGCCCTGGCACCGCGCGCAGCGGTAAATGCCTGAGCCTCTGGCGTGGGCGTGATGAGGTCTTCGGTGGCAGTGACGTTCTCGAACGAGAGGTGCGCATGGCCTTCAACCATGCCGGGCATCACGAACCTGCCGCCCGCATCGAAAACTTGGTCGACACCGCCTGCTTCAACTTCGCCGACCGCGGCGATGACATTGCCCTCGACCAGCACGCCGCCCTTGACCGGGGCAGCGCCGGTACCGTCGAATATCAGGGCATTGCTGATAAGGGTCCGCGCCATTCGTCGCTCCTCCACCTGGCCAAACTTGCCGCAGTTTCGCCGTTGCATAGCTTTCAAACCGACATAGCCGAATGACTGGCGGCGCAGAACTGCTTTTCCGTGCGCGCCAAGTCCCCACGGTTGTGCTCATCGGGACAATCAGCCGGACTTTCGCGGCAATCGCCTTTGCGGCTAAGTTGTGCCGAAGCTTTGGGAGAGCGTGAGAGATGGGCGGCGTCGTCGCAACGCTGATACAGCCGGACGGAACCGCCGTGCGCATAGCCGATGCGCAGAAGGGCGAATCGCTGATGGAAGCCGCCAGGCGCGCTGGTGTCGCAGGCATCCTGGCGGAATGCGGTGGCGCATGCTCATGCGCCACCTGCCACGTTTTCATCGACAAGCTGTGGTTCTCGAAAGTCGGCGACCCGGACCAGGTCGAGGAGGAAATGCTCGACATGGTCGACTATATCCGGCGTCCGACCAGCCGCCTTTCGTGCCAGATCAGGTTGCACGAAGGTCTGAGCGGACTTGTCGCCGAAGTCGCGCCGGAACTGTGAAGGGAAGAGGACGGGAAATGGGGAGCACTTCGGGGGAGGCAACCGCTGAGGACATGAACGATGTGCAAGACGCAAAGCTCATCGCCGAAGGGACGCTGCTCGATCCGTTCGTGCATAAGCACCCGCGCCGCTTCTATGCCGCGATGCGCAGGCTCGACCCGGTCCACTACGACAAGTCGATAGACATGTACCTGATCTCGCGGTGGGAAGACATTCAGGCGATCCAGCGCGATCCGCTCACCTTCTCGGTCAACAAGGGCTACCACGAGCAGCAGGCCAAGGGCTTTGCCGAGGAATTCCAGCAGATCCTGCGCGAGAAGGGCGGCGGCTACTTTCCCGACGCGATCATGTCCGATCCGCCCTATCACACGCGGGTGCGCAAGCTGATGGAAAATGCCTTCACCGCCCACCGGGTGAAGGAACTGGAGCCGCGCATCGAGGCGGTCGTAGGCGGTCTCATCGACGAGATCGCCGATCGCGGCTCGATGAACGCGGTCACGGACTTCGCCCAGCCGCTCACCATCAGGATTATCTGCGAGCAACTGGGGCTGGACTGGTCGATCAAGGACAAGATCGCCCGCTGGTCAACGGCTGTCACCGCCCAGATCGGCCGCATGCAGGACCGCGCCGAAATGCTTGAGCACGCAGCGCAAATCTGCGAGCTCCAGCACCACATCATCGCCGCGATGCGCGAGTGGCAGGCCCAGCCGCGCGAGGACATGATTTCCGACATCGTCCATGCAAAGGAAGGCGATGGCGAAGGCTCGGTCCTCACCTTCGAGGAAGCGGTGTCGCTGGTGCGCGCGCTGCTTATCGCCGGCAACGAGACGACTGCCACGGCGCTCTCGAACCTGGTCTTCATCCTCGCGACGCAGCCCGAAGTGCTGGCAAAGCTGCAGCAGTCAGCCGACGACGACAAGCTGATGAACCGCTTCGTGGAGGAACTTCTGCGGATCGAGCCACCGGTGCGCGGCCTCAGCCGGATGACCACGCGCGATGTCGAGCTGGGCGGCAAGCTGCTGCCCCAAGGCGCGCATCTTCTCCTCATGTATGCCTCGGCCAACGACGAACCGGAAGTGTTCCCCGAACCGCGCAAGTTCGACATGGACCGCACGAACATCATGAAGCACGTCAGCTTCGGGGGCGGTGTCCACAAGTGCGTCGGTATCGCGCTGGCGCGCATGGAGATCAAGGTCGCCGCACGGCAACTGGTGCGCCGTCTCGGTAATTTTCGCCTCGCAATCGACGAGAACGCCATCGCTTTCCTGCCCACAGTGGCGACGCGCACGATGGAAAGCCTGCCCGTCACTTTCGAAAGGATAGGCTGACATGGCAGGCGAGATCGAAGGCAAGGTCGCCGTGATCACCGGCGGGGCTAGCGGGATCGGCCTGGCGAGCGTCGAGCTGTTTGTCGCCGAGGGCGCACGCGTGGTGATCGCCGACATCGACAAGGCCGCTGGGCAGACACTGGCGGACAGGCTTGGACCTGCGGTGCGCTTTTTCGCCGTGGACGTCTCGCAACGTGCGGAAATCGAAGCACTGGTCGCCTTCGCCGTCGAACAGTTCGGCAAGCTCGACACCATATTCAACAACGCGGGGATTTCCTGCGCGCCCTTCCCCGATTTTCTCGACGACACGCTCGAGGATTTCGACCGGGTAGTTGCCGTCAACCTGTTGGGGCCGATGCTGGGCGCCCAGATTGCAGCAAGGGAAATGGCAAAGCAGGGCACTGGCGGCGCCATCATCAATACCGCCTCGATTGCTGGCATCCTCGCGGGCCAGGCGATGATCTCTTACCGGGTCACCAAGGCCGGTGTCGTCCATTTCAGCAAATCGGCAGCGATCGAGCTTGCCCGACACTCGATCAGGGTAAACTGCATCGCGCCTGGTCATATCCAGACCGCCATGAGTTCTTTCGAAGAGGGTTCCGCGGCAGACAACGTGACCATGCTGGCAAGCGAAATCGACTCGATCTACCTGTCGAACCAGCCGCTCAAGCGCAGGGGACTGCCCGAAGATGTCGCGCAGGCCGCACTGTTCCTTGCCAGTGACCGCTCGCGGTTTGTAACCGGTATCGTGATGCCGGTCGAAGGCGGGGTGACCGCCGGCGATCCAGTCAACCATCTGTCAGAAATCATGGAAGCGCGGTCGCGGATTCTCGGCGATTAAGTGGGTTCTCTCACCCAGTCGCGCCGCAGCGAGCGACCTGCCAGTGCCATCAGCGCGCCAGCCAGCAGATAGAGCGCCAGAGCCCACAGGATCGCCATGCGCAGGCTCTCCTCGCCGTAGTCCGGAGCGAGCGCATCGGAAAGAGCGCCGAGCGCGTATATTCCTGCCGCCAGCCCGATCAGGTTGTTGATGAGCAGGAACAGCGCCGATGCCGTGGCCCGCGCTGCCGGTTCGACCAGGTGCTGCACGGCAGTCAGCACCGGACCGAGCCAGACAAAGCTCAGCCCCTGCGGCACCAGCAGCAACACGAAGGCCAGCGCAGGACTGCCGCTCGAAACGCCAGCCGCCCACAGCGGCGCGCCTGCCACATAGGCAATCGCGGGCAG
>CAMDQY010000151.1 GCA_945906005.1 Novosphingobium sp. Chol11
AGGGAAAGAATTCGAATGAGGCTGCAAGCCGCTCGTTTCGCGAAATCCCTGTCGGCGACTGCCGCTTTGGGCGCTATCGCACTTGGATCCACACCGGCGCTGGCAAACAGCGCTGCGGTCGATTATTTCCGCGGTCGCGCGGATCGCAGCGCGGTCCCCTCGGTGCTCAGCCAGGCGGAACGCGAATACTATCGCGATATTCATGCCGCGGTCGACCGCAAGGACTGGCCACGCGTCCAGCAACTGCTCGCCCAGCGCAGCGACGGCCCGCTTCAACAGCACGCCAAGGCCGAATACTTCCTCGCTGCCGGTTCCCCTAAGATCGAACTGCCCGAACTCGAAGCATGGCTGGGCGCTGGCACCGATCATCCCGATGCCGAGAAAATCGCTACACTGGCGACCAAGCGTGGAGCGCTTGCCGTGCCCGCGTTACCTGCCGAACAGCGCCTGCAGCGCCTTGCTTCCATTCCCAAGCGTGTGCGTCCGTCAGCCGTCGGCGACGGCACCATGCCCGACGGGATCGCCAACGGCATTCTCGAGCGCATCAAGGCCGACAATCCGGCTGGCGCGCAGCAATTACTCGACGGCGTCGATGCCGGCCTCAGCCAGGCAGCGCGCGCCGAATGGCGCCAGCGCATCGCCTGGAGCTTCTACATCGAGAACAAGGACGTCGATGCTTACCGCATGGCCCAGCTGGCGACACAAGGATCCGGTTCGTGGGTCGCCGAGGCCTGGTGGACCGCCGGGCTCGCCGCGTGGCGACTGGGCGATTGCAACGGCGCGAGCGATGCCTTCCACAACGCAGGCACCCTCGCCAGCAATCCCGAATTAGCAGCGGCGGGGCATTATTGGCGCGCTCGCTCCGCGGTCCGCTGCCGCAGGCCCGAGGAAGCCAGCGCAGCCCTGCGCTATGCCGCGCGCAACGACGAGACGCTTTACGGCATGCTC
Organism: Novosphingobium sp. Chol11; assembly: GCA_945906005.1. GTDB lineage: Bacteria > Pseudomonadota > Alphaproteobacteria > Sphingomonadales > Sphingomonadaceae > Novosphingobium. Next base: position 949 of record CAMDQY010000151.1, read on the forward strand.
GCCGCCGAACAGCTTGGCATGAAGCTGCCGGTGCAACATGCCGAAGCCGATTTCACGCCCGCCGACTGGCAGCAACTGCGCGGCGTCAGCAATGTGCGCGTCGCGGTCGGGCTTGCCGAAATCGGCGAGGAAAGTCTGGCCGACGAGGTGCTGCGCCATCAGTCACGCATTGGCGACCCCTCGCTCTTCACGCCGCTCACCCGCCTCGCTCGCGATCTCGGGCTTCCGGCCTCGCAGTTGTGGATGAGCTACAACGCGCCGCTCGGCGCCCGGCCCGAGCCTGCCACGCGCTTTCCCACGCCCAAGTGGACGCCCAGCGGCGGCTGGCAGGTCGATCCCGCGCTGGTCTATGCCCATGCGCTCCAGGAATCGCAGTTTGCTGCCAGCGTGGTCAGCCCGGCAGGAGCGCGCGGCCTGATGCAGATCATGCCCGCCGCAGCCCGCGATCATGCTGCGTCGCTCGGCGTTCGCGGCGATGCGCGCGATCTCAACCAGCCCGAGGTGAACCTTGCGTTCGGCCAGCGGCACCTCAGGATGCTCGAGAATTCAAGCGGCACACAAGGCCTGCTGCCCAAGGTGATGGCGGCTTACAACGCCGGCCTCGCGCCGATCTCGCGCTGGAACAGCGAAGTGGTCGATCAGGGCGACCCGCTGTTGTGGATGGAATCGGTTCCCTATTGGGAAACGCGCGGCTACGTGAACATCGTGATGCGCAACTACTGGATGTACGAGCGGCAGGCAGGCGGCCCATCGGAAAGCCGCATGGCGCTGGTCCAGGGCATGTGGCCGACCTTCCCCGGCCTTACCGGAGCACAGGGCAAGCGCATGGCCGCAAACGGGGTATTCTTGCGTGGCCGTTGATCCCGAACGGCTCTTCAAGCCGATCAATATCGCTGTCCTGACCGTTTCCGACACGCGCGGACCCGAAGACGACACCAGCGGCGACATACTGGTCGAGCGGATCAAGGCGGCGGGCCATAAGCTCGCTGGACGGGCAATCGAAGTCGACGACGCCAATCGGGTCGCCAGCCGTCTCAACAACTGGATCGACGACCCGGCGGTCGATGCCGTGATCACCACCGGCGGAACCGGCCTTACCGGCAGGGACGTGACCCCCGAAGCACTCGACCGAGTGAAGGACAAGGACATTCCCGGCTTTGGCGAGATTTTCCGCCTCGTCAGCTATCGCTCTATCGGCACGTCGACTGTGCAATCGCGCGCCTGCGCGGTTGTGGCGCGCGGCACCTATATCTTCGCCTTGCCCGGCTCGAACGGCGCGGTGAAGGATGGCTGGGACGGCTTGCTCGCCGAACAGCTCGACAGCCGCAACCGGCCCTGCAACTTCGTCGAACTGATGCCGAGACTGCGCGAGGTTTGATCAGTCGGGCGCTGCCTGCTTGGCGGCAGCGGCTTCGCTGAAATAGGTGCGGACCTGACCGAGCATGACCTGCCACCAATCAACCACGTCGGCGAAGTTTGCCTTGGTCAACCCGCCTACGGTTGTCACGTCGAAGGAAAACGCCAGCGAGCCGTTCGGGTTCACTGCCATCTGGCTGAAGCGCTTCTGACGGTTCCAGTTATTGGCAAGGTCCAGCGTGTTCTTGCCGTCGTCGGTAAAGACCACGACGAAGCCGAGCGAGCGGCATTGCTTGTTTGCCGTGCAATCGTTGAAATTCATCCGGAAATCGTAGCCTGCCGCCGCACTGACGATCTGCGGATCGCCGCTTTCATGCTTGGTCAATTCGGCGCGGGAGCCGAGCTTGCGCAATTCGTCGGCGACCGCCTGAGGGTCCGAGGCGCAGATATGGTCGGCTGGGCAAGGATCAGATGCCGCACTCGCCATGGCTGGCAGAGCCATCGATGCCGCAGCAAGCGACGCGAATACTGCTTTTCTCATGGAAGTTCCCCCAAGACCCAATCGCTCGGCAAGGGACGCGGCGCCCCATCCAACGCGACCACCTCGCGCTTTGGCCTTGCCGCGCGGGAGACTGACGGGGACTGGCGCGATGTGGAAGAGCATGTGGATGGTCCTGTGGGCAAGCTGCGCACAACCGTCACCGAAGAGCATCCGCGCTCGATACTGAGCTTCAACTCCTCACCCGACATTCCGTTCGGCCGTTCGATTAACGCCTATCGCGGCTGCGAGCATGGCTGCGTCTATTGCTTCGCGCGCCCGACCCATGCCTATCACGATCTCTCGCCCGGCCTCGATTTCGAAACGAAGCTGTTCGCAAAGCCACAGGCGGCGCGGCTGCTGCGCGAGACGCTCGCCAAACCGGGATACCGGCCCGCGCCAATCGCGATGGGGACCAATACCGATCCTTATCAGCCGTTCGAGGCGAGATACCGGATCACCCGGCAGGTGCTCGAACTATGCCTGGAAACGCGCCATCCGGTGATGATCACAACCAAGTCCGACCGCGTGCTGCGCGACCTCGACCTGCTGGAGCAGATGGCGCGGCTTAATCTGGTCGGCGTGGGCATCTCGGTGTCAAGTCTCGACCCTGATCTGTCGCGCCTGCTGAAACCGCGCGCCGCCACTCCCGCCAAGCGGCTTGCCGCGCTCGAACAGCTGGCAGGTGCTGGCGTTCCAGCCCATGTTTCGATCGCGCCGGTCATCCCGGCGATCACCGATGGATTCATCGAAGCGATCCTGGCCGATGCGGCTGCGCGCGGCGTCCGTTCGGCAAGCTGGATCTTCCTTCGCCTGCCGCACGAGGTCGCGCCGCTGTTCCGGCAATGGCTGGAAACCCATTTCCCTGAACGCGCGACCAAGGTCATGGCTATCGTGCGTGAGGTGCGCGGCGGACGGGACAACGATCCGCAGTTCGGCAGCCGCATGAAGCCCAGTGGAGTGTGGGCTGATCTCTCCCGACGACGGTTCCGACTAGCTTGCCAGCGGCACGGCGTAAACACAGCGCGCGCCTTGCCGCTCGATTGCAGCCAGTTCCGCAAACCCAACCTCACAGGCCAGATGAGCTTATTGTGATAAATTACTTCGTTAGGCCGGTAAAATATAGCCGGAGAACTGGTCGCGCAGGTCCTTCTTGCTGATCTTGCCGCTGGCGGTATGCGGAATTTCGTCCACGAATTCGACCGCATCGGGCAGCCACCATTTGGCGACCTTGTCCGCAAGGAAAATACTCAGGTCCTCACCGCTCACCGAGCAGCCCTGCTTGCGCACGACGACCAGGATGGGCCGCTCATCCCAGCGCGGATGCGGCACGCCGATGGCGGCAGCTTCGGCGACGTCTGGATGAGCGACAGCTGCATTCTCCAGATCGACCGAGCTGATCCACTCGCCTCCCGACTTGATCACGTCCTTGGTGCGATCGGTAAGCTGAACCGAGCCATCGGGATGGATCAGCGCGACATCGCCAGTATCGAACCAGCCCTCCGGTCCGGCCGCGTCTTCCTCCGCCTTGAAATAGCGCTGGATTGTCCAATGGCCGCGTACCTGAAGCGCGCCCGCCGTCTTGCCATCGCGCGGCAATTCGACCGTCGGGTCGTCGAGGCTGACCGCGCGGACCTGTGAGCCGTAGCCGGCCCGGCCCTGCAGCGCCTTGTAAGCGACCTTTTCGTCGAAGCTCTTCTCGTCCCAGTCGGGCGTTTCATAGGTCATGGTCGCAACCGGCGAAGTCTCGGTCATTCCCCATGCATGGCCCACCCGCACGCCCGCCGCCATCAGCCGCGCGATGACGCTGCGTGGCAATGCCGATCCTCCCGACATCGCCGTATGGATCGGCGGCAACTCCTGGCCCGAAGCGTCGAGATGCTGGAAGATCGCAAACCACACGGTCGGCACGCCGCCGACCACGTTCACGCCTTCCTCGCGCATCAGCTCGCACAACCAGACCGGATCGTTGGTCTGGCAATAGACCAGCTTGGCGCCGACTGCCGGCGCGGCCCAGGGAAAGCCCCAGTTGTTGGCATGGAACATCGGCACCACCGGCATGATCACCGACCGATTGTCAGATGACATTGCACTCGGCTGGATCGAATAGAGCGTGTGCAGGATGTTCGAGCGGTGCTCGTAGAGCACGCCCTTGGGATTACCCGTGGTCCCGCTGGTGTAGCACAGCATACACGGATCGCGCTCGCTGCCGGTCACCCATTCGCCGTCGCCGTCATGCGCGCCGATCCATGCATCGAACTCGCCGTCGTCGAAGCAGATATATTGCTCGACTGACTTCCAGCGCGGCTTCATCCGCTCGACAATCGGACGGAACACCGCGTCGTAGATGAGGATGCGGTCCTCGGCGTGGTTGACGATGTAATCGAGCTGTTCGTCGAACAGGCGCGGATTGATCGTGTGGATCACCCCGCCCGCTCCAGTCGCGCCATACCATGTGACGAGATGTCGGTTGTGGTTCATCGCCAGCGTCGCAACCCGGTCCTGGGCCTTCAGGCCGAAGCGGGAGAGCGCCTGCGCCATCTTCAGTGCATCGCGGCGCACACCGGACCAGTTGGTCCGTTCGGTGCTGCCATCGGCCATGCGCGTGACGATTTCGCGTGTCGGATGCTCGCGCGCGCCGTGATCGATCAGGCCGCTGACGCGCAACTCCCAGTGCTGCATGGCTCCAAGCATTATCTCTCCGCTTCTGTTTTTATCAGGCAGCGCGGCGCAAGTGTCCTCCTGTCCGCTGCTTGCCGAAGGAAACTACCCCCAGTCCATCGATTCCTTCAAGCGTTTCGACCAATTCGCCCGAAAGCGCAAAGTCCCAACCGAGATGCAGGCCGGCGATGTCGCCACTTAAGGTCCGCAGGTTGATCTGAACCTCTCCCCGGCGGTTCTCGCCCCTTTCGAGCAGCAAGGCGATCTGCTGCACTCCCTCGATGGTCGAGACATCGCATTCGAGCCGCATACGCGCCGTATTGGTGACCTCGGCAAGCGGGGTCGCACCGCGCACGGTGAGCCGCGGTGGTTCCTCCGGACTAGGGCTGTCGAGCTCGACGGTGAGCAGGACACAGGTGCCTTCGGCGGCCCAGCGCTGGAAGCTCTCGACCAGACCTTCCTCGAAGCAACTTGCGGAAAACTGGCCGCTCGGATCGGAAAAGTCCGCCATCACGAAATCGCGCCCGCGCTTGGTCTTGCGCCGCTGCACGTTCTCGACCAGCGCCGCCAGGACCGCGCTCTGTCGCAGTTCGCCCTCACCCTGCTCGCTGGCCGGGCCGGTGCCAACGATGCTGGCATGGCTGCGCGCGCCATTGGCTGAAGCGACAGCGCGGAATTCCTCGACCGGGTGCGCGGCGAAGTAAAAGCCGAAAGCCTCGCGCTCCTTCGCCATCTGCTCCGCACGGCTCCATGGCTGGACGACAGCAAGGCGCAGTTCCTGGCCGGCCTCGGTGCCCTCGCCGAACAGACCCGCCTGCCCGCTGTTGCGGCCACGCTCGGCCTCGTCGGCGGCGGCGAGCAGCATATCGGTGCTTGCAAGCACCTTAGCCCGGTTGGGCTCAAGCGTGTCGAACGCGCCTGTGACCGCGAGCCCTTCGAGCTGGCGGCGGTTCATCGATCCGGCTGGCACGCGGGCAAACAGATCTTCGAGGCCGGAAAAGTGTCCGTTGTCGCTGCGCTCCTCAGCGAGCGCATCCATCGCCTTTTCGCCGACGTTGCGGATGCCAGCAAGGCCATAGCGAACCGCGTGGCCCTCGTCGGTTTGCTCGACGGTGAACTCGGCATGCGACATGTTGATGTCCGGCGGAGCGAGCGCGACCCCGCCCCGGC
>CAMDQY010000152.1 GCA_945906005.1 Novosphingobium sp. Chol11
CGACATTTCGACCGTCATCGCCCGGAGCAGCGCCGCCTTCTTTGCCGAGCTTTCCTTCGACGTCGACCAGATCGATCAGGGCATTTCCCGCACGAATCTGGTAAAGCCCGAATTCCTCCAGCCTACGTTCGATCTTCGCGCCGAGCACCTCTTCATAGAAGCGCAGCATGGCAGGGACGTCGCTCACCCGGAAGACGACATGATCGATGGCGACGATATTGATCATCGCTCGCCGCCCTACTTCGAAAGAGCAGCGACGCCCGGCAATTCACGACCTTCCATCCATTCAAGGAAAGCGCCGCCAGCCGTTGAAATATAACTGAATTCGTCCGCAACGCCCGCCTGATGGAGCGCTGCGACGGTATCGCCGCCGCCCGCCACCGAGATCAGCGTGCCTTCCTTGGTCAGCGCGGCGGCAATCCGCGCCAGAGCGACAGTCGCCGCGTCGAACGGTTCGGTTTCGAAAGCACCCATCGGCCCGTTCCAGACCAGCGTGCGGCAGGTCTTGAGGGCGTCGCCAAGTGCCTCGACCGCTTGTGGCCCGACGTCGAGAATCATCTCGTCGGCGGCGACTTCATGAACGTTGCAGGTGCGCAGCGACGGCGGATTGGCGGCGAACTCCTTTGCCACCACGACGTCATAGGGCAGATGAACGGTGCAGCCTGCTGCCTCGGCTGCAGCAAGTATCTCATTTACGGTGCCGGTCAGGTCATGCTCGCACAGCGACTTGCCGACATCGACTCCCTTGGCGGCAATGAAAGTGTTGGCCATGCCGCCACCGATGATCAGGTGATCGACCTGCGCAACGAGATGCTTGAGCACATCGAGCTTCGACGAGACCTTCGCCCCGCCGACAATCGCTGCGACCGGCTTTTCTGGATTGCCCAGAGCCTTGTCGAGCGCCTCAAGCTCCGCCTGCATCGAGCGGCCGGCGTAGGAGGGCAGCAGGTGCGCCAGCCCCTCGGTGGTGGCATGAGCGCGATGCGCGGCGGAAAAGGCGTCGTTGACGTAGAAATCGCCATTGGCGGCGATCGCCTTGGCAAACTCGGGATCGTTCGCTTCCTCACCCTTCCAGAAGCGGGTGTTTTCGAGCACCGCGACATCGCCAGGCCGTAGGATGCCGATCGCTTGCGCCACAACCTCGCCCGCAACTTCGGGCACGAACATCACTTCCTTGCCGATCACTGCTTCGACCGCACCGATCACCATCGAAAGCGACATGGTTGAGGAACGATCTCCCTTGGGACGGCCGAAATGCGCGAGCAGCAGCACCTTTGCGCCCTTGCCCGCCAGTTCGAGGATCGTCGGCGCGGCGGCGCGGATGCGCGTCGCGTCGGTCACTTCGCCATCGTGCATCGGCAGGTTAAGATCGACCCGGACGAGCGAGACCTTGCCGATCAGGTCGCCCAGATCGGCTTCCAGATTGTCCAGCGTGCGAAACATCGAATCCATATCGCCTCTACAAATTGGCTTGCCGAGAAACCAACCCGTCACCCTGAACTCGTTTCAGGGTCCATGGATGCTGAAACGAGTTCAGCATGACGAGGCGGGTTCTATATTACAGGAAGCTCGCCATCTTGCCCGCAGTATCGAGCATGCGGTTGGAGAAGCCCCACTCGTTATCGTACCACGAAACGACGCGGACCAGCTTGCCTTCCAGCACTGCGGTTTCAAGACTGTCGATGGTCGAACTGGCCGGATAGTGGTTGAAGTCCGAAGAAACGAGCGGCTGGTCGGTATAATCGAGCACACCTTTCATCCTGCCCTCGGAAGCGGCCTTGAGCGCTGCGTTGATTTCTTCGGCAGAGGTGTCGCGGCCGGGAACAAACGTGAGATCAACGAGGCTGACATTGGGCGTCGGCACGCGGATCGAAATACCGTCGAGCTTGCCGTTGAGTTCGGGCAGCACGAGGCCCACCGCGCGGGCCGCACCGGTGCTTGTCGGAATCATGTTCTGCGCCCCGCCGCGCGCGCGGCGCGGGTCCGAATGGATCTGGTCGAGGATGCGCTGGTCGTTGGTGTAGCTGTGGATCGTGGTCATGAAGCCGCGCTCGATGCCGACGGTATCGTGGCAGACCTTGGCCATTGGCGCGAGGCAGTTGGTGGTGCAGCTCGCGTTGGATACGACGATGTGGTCAGCGGTCAGCGTCTCGTGGTTTACGCCGAACACGATGGTGTTGTCGACGCCGGTAGCCGGGGCGGAGATCAGCACCCGCTTCGCGCCTGCGTCGAGATGCGGCGAGGCCATCGCCTTGTCCTGAAAGAAGCCGGTGCATTCGAGCACGATTTCGATGCCATTGGCCGCGTGCGGCAGCTTGCCGGGATCGCGCTCGGCGGTGACGTGAACGTGCTTGCCGTTGATTACGAGGTCGCTGCTGTCGACCTCAACGGTGCCGGGGAAGCGGCCATGGGTCGAATCGAAGCCGAACAGCAGGGCGTTCGCCTTTGTATCGGACAGGTCGTTGATCGAGACCAGTTCAAGCCCGCAATCGGGCCGCTCCATGATCGCGCGCGCGACAAGCCGTCCAATGCGTCCGAAACCGTTGATTGCAACCCTGGTGGCCATGTGAGGTAACTCCTGCTTAGTTTTTGATTTTTTCTAGAATTTGCGGGACGATTGCCTTGGCGGTAAGGCCGAAGCGTTCGTAAAGCTGCTTGGCCGGGGCTGACGCGCCGAAGCGGTCGAGGCCGATGGTCAGGCCATCGTTGCCGACATATCGTTCCCAGCCCAGCGTCGCGCCCGCCTCGATCGAGACCTTGAGCGTGTCGGCGGGAAGCAGATCGGCGCGATAAGCAGCGTCCTGCGCGGCAAACAGTTCCATGCACGGCATCGAGACGACGTCCGCGCCAAAACCCTGCGCTTCCAGTTCCGCAGCCGTGTCGAGCGCAATCTCGACTTCCGAGCCGGTTGCGACCAGCACCACCTTGCGCGCCGCATCGGCGGCCTTGAGGCGATAGGCGCCCCGTATACTTGACACGCCGCACAGCATCTCGCCGCCATTGCGCACCTGCTTGAGGTTCTGGCGCGAGAGGCACAGCACCGAAGGCGTTTCGGGCGTCTGCAAGGCAAGGTGCCAGCATTCCGCCGTCTCGATGATGTCGGCCGGACGGAATACGTTGAGATTGGGGATCAGCCGCAGCGACATCACCTGCTCGATTGGCTGATGGGTCGGTCCGTCCTCGCCAAGCCCGATCGAATCGTGGGTCATCACGTAGATTACGCGCGTCTGCTGGAGCGCGGACAGGCGGATCGCGTTGCGGCAATAGTCGGAGAAGATCAGGAAGGTGCCGCCATAGGGGATGGCGCCGCCGTGCAGGGCCATGCCGTTCATCGCTGCGGCCATGCCGAATTCGCGGATGCCGTAATAGACGTAGCTGCCGCCGTAATTGTCCGCCGAGAACGCCTCCTGGCACTTCGCCCTGGTGTTGTTCGAGCCGGTAAGGTCCGCCGAACCACCCATCAGGTCTGGCACATGCTGCGCGAGCACGTTGAGGCACATTTCCGATGCCTTGCGCGTCGCGACGGTTTGATTCTCGTCCAGCCACGAGGTGAACACCTTGCCGGCCTCGTTACCGGCGGGAAGCTCGCCCGACATGCGTCGTTCGAATTCGGTCTTCGCGGGGCTGTTGTTGAGCCGCGCTGTCCATGCCGCGTGCTCGGCCTCGCCGCGATGGGCGAGCGAGCGCCAATCCCCCAGAATGTCGTCGGGCACCTCGAATGGAGCGGAGGTCCAGCCAATAGCGTCGCGGGTGGCGGCAATCTCGTCGTCGCCCAGCGGCGAGCCGTGAACCGAATGGCTGCCGGCCATGTTCGGAGCTCCCTTGCCGATCACGGTGCGGCAAGCGACCAGCGTGGGCTGCGGCGAGGCTGCGGCCTCTGCCAAAGCGCGCTCGATGTCGGCAAAATCGTGTCCATCGCAGCTTACCGTGTGCCAACCGGCGGCGCGATAACGGGCGGGAATGTCCTCGCTGGTGGAAAGCTCGGTGCCGCCGTCGATGGTGATGCGGTTGTCGTCCCACAGCACGTTGAGGCAGTCAAGCTTGAGATGGCCGGCAAGGCCGATAGCCTCGTGGTTGATGCCTTCCATCAGGCAGCCGTCACCTGCAACGACCCAGGTGCGGTGATTGGCCAGGTCGCCAAACTCGGCATTGAGATGCCGCTCCGCCATCGCCATGCCGACGGCCATCGCCAGACCCTGACCCAGCGGGCCGGTGGTGGCTTCGACGCCTTCCAGCAGGAAATTCTCCGGGTGGCCAGCGCAGGGGCTGCCCATCTGCCGGAAGTTGCGGATGTCATCCATGGTCGGGCGCGCGTAGCCGGTCAGGTGCAGCAGCGAATAGAGCAGCATCGAGCCGTGACCGGCGGACAGCACGAACCGATCACGATCGGCCCAGTCGGGCCTCGCCGGATCGAATTTGAGAAACTTGGCGAACAGCACGGTCGCCACGTCAGCCATACCCATCGGCATGCCGGGGTGTCCGCTGTTGGCAGCCTGCACCGCATCCATCGAAAGCGCGCGGATGGCATCAGCCATTGGCGCGAGGCGGGCGGGATCGACACTCATCGGGCTGGGCTCCGGGAAAACAGCGGTTGGGAGGCTAATCTGACAGGGGACTTCCTTTAGGGAGCAGGCGCGCGCCGTCAAGTTTGCCTCTCCCACCTTGCCACGCCGCGCACCGCTCAATGCCAAGACTTGTTCACAACCTTCAGCGCCAAGAGATTGCATCTGCGCCGTTTCACGCTAGCCAAAAGCCATGTTAGATCGCACGGTCGAGACACTGGTCGAACGCATCGATGCAGCGCTTGCTCGCATCGAGCGGTCAACCGCGCGCAACCAATCCGACATGCAAGCTCTCGAAGATCGACACCAGCGGTTCAAGGCTTCGGTGACTGCCGCGCTGGGCGAGATCGACGCGCTGATCGCGCGAGGCGGCGAGTGAGCAACGTGGTTCTCTCGATCGGCGGGCGCAGCTTTTCGGTATCCTGTGCCGATGGCGAGGAAAGCCATATCGAAACCCTTGGCAATGTGATCGATCAGAAGGTCCAGACGCTCGGGAACAGCGCTGGCCAGAACGAGGTGCGCATGCTGCTCTATGCCGCGCTCGTGCTCGCCGATGAGCTGCACGAAGCGAGCGCTGCACCGGCAACGCAGGCTGCGCCGATGCCAGTGGCGGCGGGCCATGCTAGCGCGCCCGACACGTCGTACAATCTCGAACGGATTGCAGCTATGCTCGAAAATCTTGCCGCGCGCCTTGAGCAACTGCCTTCAAGCACCTAAGTAGCGTCTTGGCGGGATCTGCCCGGCACGAGCCGTTGAACATCCCTGAGGCTATAAGTAAATCCTTGGGAGCTGTCCCTAGCTGGACCCTGGTCCGGCATATACGGTGCCCACCTGACGTCGACGCGTCAGAGGATTTCTAGGCAACGACCCATGGTGGACCCGCTACCTTCCATGGCCACGCGCGGAGCAAGCTGGTTCAGGACGTGACCATTCAGGACAAGCAGGCGCTTCGCACGAAGCTGCGCGAGGCGCGGCGTGCGCAAGTGGCCGCCCTGCCCGATGCAGTCCGAGCGCTGGTGTTCAGTCGCCCACCCGCAGCCGTACTCGATCTGGTGCCCCAGGGCACAACTGTCGGCCTTTACTGCGCCAGGGGCTCCGAAGCCCCCGCGCTTGCTTATGCGAAATGGTTTCACGAACGCGGCCATCTGCTCGCCCTGCCCTGGTTCGCAGATCGCGAGGCGATGATGCAATTCAGGCACTGGCACGATCCTTACGCCGAGGACGAACTTGAGCCGGGGCCGTTCGACTTGCTCCAGCCCGCGAAAACAAGCGAAATGGTAATACCCGACGTGGCTTTCGTCCCGCTCGTCGGGTTCACCGCCGCGGGAGACCGGCTCGGACAAGGCGGCGGTCATTACGACCGCTGGCTTGAAGCCAATCCCCACGTGCGGGCCATCGGGCTTGGCTGGGATTGCCAGTTGATCGAGAGCTTCCCGCCCGAGCCGCACGATCGGGCCATGGCGATGGTGGTCACACCAACGCGTACATATGAAGGTGCCGCATGAAACGTGAAACCCCGACCTGGCGTATCCCCGTGGGTGTGCTCGCGCTCGTGATGGGCCTATGTGCTTATGGTATTGCCGTCGCGACTTGGCTGCCACCGCTGATCGGCGATTGGCACGCGGGACTGCAGGCGCCGGTCTATCTTGTTTTCGGGCTGCTGTGGCTGCTGCCGCTGCGGCGCTACCTGATATGGATGGAAACCGGCAGCTGGTCTCCGCCTGCGAAGGACGTCTGACCGCCTGCGAGACAGTCGCAACTTGGCCGTTTCTGGGGAGTAATGGCGCGAGTGACGGGACTTGAACCCGCGACCTCCGGCGTGACAGGCCGGCGCTCTAACCAACTGAGCTACATCCGCATCGCTTCGGCAAACGCGAGGGGCGTCTGATAGGTCCGCCCCCCCATCCTGTCAAATGATTCAGTCGGCCGCGACGCTGTGGGCGGCGTTCACGGCGGCGCCCGGCGCAGGGGCAAAATCGCATCGATTCAAAACCGGCAAACCGCTGTTTGAACCCGGCGCGGTGTGGTCTAGAAGGGCCCGCGACTCTGGCGAGAGAATCCATGGACGCCTTCCTGCTGCAGTATCTGCCGATCGTGATTTTCCTGGGCG
>CAMDQY010000153.1 GCA_945906005.1 Novosphingobium sp. Chol11
GCGGTCGATAGCGAGGGCAACAATGTCCACACGCTCGCCCCCGCGCACTGGAAGGACAAGATCGCGAGAGAGGGCCTGCTCGCTAACTGAATCCGGGCCAGTCGCTAAGCGCCATTCGACCAACCGCCGACTGGCATCGACCAAACGTCTGGCACGTGCACGGTGCGCTGGGGTATTGGCGCTGAATGCCTGACGGTACCCAGCCGACTGAACGCCTCGACTGGCGACTTGTCATCGTCTCGATTGTCGGGCTGTGGCTGTGCTACTTCGCGCTGGTGACGATCCGCAGCTGGCTGCTCGGCTGGGACGATGGCTGGGAGCTGTTCTGGCGGCGCGGCGTCGTTACCGGTTCGGGCATGGTCATCACTGCAATCCTGTGGCGCGCGCTTCGCCTGTTCGAGCGCCGGGCGACGTCGATCAAGATCATTGCTGCCCTCATCCTCGCCCTGCCGGTGTCGATAATTTCCGCGCAGATCAACTATTCGGCCTTCATCGAACTCGACAACCAGATGGCGAAGAAAACCGGGGTCGTCATGGTGAAAGTGAAGCGCGAGCGCGGTGATGACGTGCTGCGCGATACGCCAGATCTGCCGCCCGGAAGCCGGATGGAAAAAACCACGATCGTGGTCGGCCAGCCGGTCGAGGAAAGCTCGGAACCCACTAAGGCCGAAGTGCCGGGACTGGGTCAGTTCGAGATGGCGAGCTGGGAATATCTCACCGATATGACCTTTGGCCGCTACTTCCTGCTGCTGTCATGGCGCGCACTCTATCTTGCGATGCAGGCGGGCGAACGGGCGCGCGCGGCCGAGCGGCGCGAAGGCGTATATCGCGAGGCGGCCAAGGCGGCGGAGCTACGTTCGCTGCGCTATCAGGTGAACCCGCACTTCCTGTTCAATACGTTCAATTCGCTATCCGCGCTGGTGATGACCGGCAGGCCGGAACGGGCGGAGGATATGATCCAGACGCTATCCACCTACTACCGCCGCACGCTGTCGGGCGATCCGACCGCAGACGTCACCCTGGCCGATGAGGTTGCATTGCAGCAGCTTTACCTCGAAATCGAGGCGGCGCGTTTCCCTGATCGGCTGCGAACCCAGGTCGACATTTCGCCGTTGGTTGCCGGCGCCATGGTGCCCGGCATGATCCTGCAACCGATCGGCGAAAATTCGGTCAAATATGCCATCGCAGCACGTCACGAGCCGGTCACCATCGCAATACAAGGCAGAGAAATTGGCAGGAAACTCGTCGTTTCGGTGAGCGATGACGGGCCAATTACCGATACGGGAGACCCGCATGGTTGCGGCATCGGACTCGGCAACGTCCGCGATCGCCTCCTGGCACGCTTCGGAGATGAAGCCGACTTGGCTTTCGGGCCGCGGCCCGAGGGCGGCTTCGAGACAGTCCTGACCTTGCCGCTGCAGCGCAAGACCTAGGCAGGGATATGGGACAGGCACTGCGCGCGCTGATTGTCGATGATGAACCGCTCGCAGTCAAGCGGATGCAGGTGGTCTGCTCCCGGCTCGCCGATGTCGAAGTGGCGGGGACAGCCAGCGACGGCGATGCGGCGATGCGCCTGATCGAGGTGCTCGAGCCCGATCTGGTCCTGCTCGATATCACGATGCCGCATGTCGACGGAATGACCGTTGCCGGCCGGCTCGCACGCTGGGACACCCCCCCCGCGATCGTGTTCGTGACCGCGCACGACAGCTTCGCGGTCGAGGCGTTCGATCTCGAGGCGGTCGACTATGTCCTCAAGCCGGTTTCGCCCGAGCGGCTGGCGCGGGCGATCGAGCGCGTGTCGTCGCGTCGCGGCAAGTTCAGGCGCATGGGCATTCGGCCCTGGCTCAGCGAACTCTGGGTGCCGCACCGCGATGCCCTGCTACGGCTGGCGACCAGCGAGATCGACCGTATCGATTCCGAGCGCGACTATGTGCGGCTCCATGTCGGCACGCGCAGCTACCTGTTGCTCCACACCATTGCGGGGCTGGATGAACGGCTTGATCCCGCACAGTTCATTCGCATCCACCGCTCGCATATATTACGTCGCGATTTCATGGCCGAACTCTATCACGAGGGGATGGGCAAATGGAGCGCAAGGACCAGCGACGGAGCGACGCTGCGGATCGGGCGGACCTATTTGCACGCCGGAGAAAAGGCGGCAGGCCGGTAAGGGCCTGCCTAGTCAGGTCGCCTCGTCTAATCGTCTAGACTTCGAGTCGGGAAAGCGGGAGGTGATTCTCGACGCCATGGCGTTCAGCTCTTGCCTTCGCGCTTCTGGATGGCGTGCGCGATGTGTTCGTCGATGCTGTCAGTGGCTTTCTTGTAACATTCCCGCATCGAATTGGTGGGAAGTCGCGAGCCAGTTGGTGTCGGCCCGTCCATCCTGCAGATTTCACATGCGGCCTTCTCGATGCGGTTTTCGAGGGTCGCGCGTCCTTCAGCCGAGCTCAGGTCGAGGTCGGAATATTTGACCGCGACCTGAACGCTATCGGGCGGTGCTGCGTGAACCGGGGCGGCGGCTGCAACGGCGATTGCGACGCCCGCGCCAATGATCTTGCCAATGATCTTGAATGCCGATGTCATGATCAGGTCTCCTCCTGGTAGCCGCAGCCTGCGCGCGACCGTCTGATCGGCATTTTTCGCAGCGGTTAGGCGACTGCGCATCGCGCTTTCGACCGGTGTGCGCCGCGCATCGACCGGCGGCTACGGGCCATCGACGGGCAGGCGAGGCAAATCGACCGGGGGCATCGGCGAACTGCCGTCCCGGTGCCGGCAGGCAGTTTCTCTGGTCACGGCGGCATGGCCGGATTAAGCTTGCACGGTCCATGGCCATCCTCATGCTCTTCGCGCTCGGCGTCGCCAATTTCGCCATGCACAAGGCGGTGCTGGAGAGCGGCCACCCGATGGTGGCGCGCACTTCGGTCTGGTTCAGGCTGATGGGCGGCAAGCTTGGCCTCGCCGTCGAATTCATCGTGCTGCTTGGTGCGATGCTGATGGTCGATTCAGGAATGGGGGGCTGGGCCTGGGCCTATCTCGCCTACAGCCTGCTCAACGCGCTGTCGGCCTGGCTGATCCTGTCAGGCCGGGTGTGACGGGAACTTCGGCAGCGCCCGTTCGTATCACCGCCGTGGTCAAATCCGAATTCATCTGGCTGGTCTATAACAAGTCGAGCGGCAGCAACGACGAGGCCGCGCTGGCACAGGTCGAGGCAGCCTTGAGCGAGGCGGGGTTTCGGGTTGCCCGGCGCACGCGCTTTCCCGACGAAGGCGCGCCCACTGTGCCAGAACTCGAAGCAAAACGAATTGACACGGTGTGCATTTTCACCGGTGACGGATCGATCCACACCGTCATACCAACTCTGTTCGGCTGGCAGGGACGTATCCTGGTCCTGCCGGGGGGCACGATGAATCTCCTCTCGCACCAGCTTCATTGTGATGCCTCGCCCGGTGAGATCGTCGGGCGGATTGCGGCGGGGCAATCCCGCATTGTGCATCCGCCCGTGCTGGAGGGACGCTATGGCATTCCTCTGACCGGCGCTCTCGCTGGGCCGGGAACGCAGTCGAACGAGGTGCGTGAGGCGATGCGCAATTCCGCGCTTGGCGAGATTGCCAGCGCCGCCACCGAGGCAGCTTCGGCCTCGATCAAGGGCGAGCGCGTGGTCTGCCGTGGGCTTGAGCATGTCTGGCCCGAAGGTTACGCGGCGATAGCGATCACGCCGAGTGCTGGCGGGATCGCCGCAAACGGCTATTATGCTGACCGGCTCGGCGACTATATGGGGCAAATTCTTGCAATGATGCAGGGCGATTTCCGCGACGGCCCACACGATGACCTAGGCACCCTTCCCAGCATCGAGATCGCGACCCTCAATGGCGAACCGATGGGACTGCTGCTGGATGGGGAACCGGAAGACGGCTTGGCATGCGAAAGTTTCCGCATCGGCAGTTGCGGCGTCGATCTGATCGCGACCTGCGATGAGGGATGAGGCGCGCGGGCCTCAGCCGGGCAAAATCAGGATTTTCCACCTCAGCGATATTCATTTTGGGCTGGAGGATCCGGCCGCTCTCGAATGGGCGAGGCAATGCATTGTCAACGAGGTGCCCCACGCCGTCGTCGTCACCGGCGACCTCACCATGCGGGCACGCCACCGTGAATACATTGCCGCGATTGAATGGATCAATGCGCTCGATGCACCCGTCACGGTCAATATCGGCAATCACGACATGCCCTATTTCAATCTGGTCGAGCGGTTCGTCGCGCCTTACCGGCGCTACCGGGCGATCCACGCCATGCTGGAAACCGAGATCGACCTGCCCGGCGTCGCGATTGTCCCGCTCAAGTCTGCGGCAAGGGCGCAATGGCGGCTCAACTGGTCGAAAGGCTGGATTACCCGAAGTGCCCTCGACGAAACGCTCGAACGGATCGACGCCTTGCCGCAGGGCACGCAGATCATCGTTTCGGTACATCACCCCCTGGTGGAAACCGGGACTAAGGGCACTGCACTGACCCGCGGCGGTGCCCGTGCGCTTGAGGAATTGGCACGGCGCAAGGTGCTGGCGGTCTTGTCCGGCCACGTCCACGATCCGTTCGACCTGATCGAGGAAACCGCTGTCGGTCCGGTGCGGATGATCGGCGCAGGCACTCTTTCGCGGCGGCTGCGTTCAACTCCGCCGAGCTTCAACGAAATTGCGATCGCCGACGGCACGATCACGGTTGAGGCGCGCAACCTGTCTCACGTGGCGACTCCCGACATGCAGATCGACGATGTTCCGGAGAACGCCCTGCCGCCGCGCAACGCTGACGAGCCGGTATCAGCGGTTGCCACGATCCCGATCGTCGATCCGCCGGTGCACTGACGGCTCTGTCCGAAGGTCAGTAATCTTGCTCCACATTGCCGAGCCCGGCGATGTCGCTGTCGATTTCGCGCGGCTTGCGGTGAAGCGTGACATTGCCTGCACCTGCAATCGAAGCCTTGACCTTGCCGCTAGCATTGATGTCGGCATTACCAAGGCCCGCAATGTCGATTTCGGCATCGACTGCTTCAAGATCGGTCAGGTCGATATTGCCTGCTCCGCTCGCCTCGACCGCCAGCTTTTCGACCTTGCCGCTCGCCTCGATTTTGCCGGCGCCGGCCATCGACAGATTGAATTCGGGCTGGCGCAGGTCTTGGATTTCGATGTTGGCGGGGCCGGAAATGTCCAGCGCGGGTAGCACCGGCGCAGTGATGGTGATCTTGATTCCGTCGTTGAGATGGTGCGAGCCTCGCAGGCTGAGCTCGCCATTCTCATAGACGAGAGCATCAATTGCCTTTTTCGGACCCTCGGCGATCATCGAAACCTTGTCGCTACGCACGAAGTGCATGTCGAGCGGCAGCGCGATCTCGAGTGGCCTGGTGGTGTCGAAGGGGAACTCCTTCTTGGCGACGGGACCGTTGTAGTCGTCTGAATCCCATGTAAAATTGCCGTCATGGAAAGCGCTGCGCAAGTCCGGTCCGCCTATGGCGACCGCCGCGCTGATCGACACCAGCGCCAGCATGGCACCGCTGACAGCTACGATGAGGAGTTTCTTGATCCTGTCGTGTGCTCCCTATGCGTCGTTCGTGGCGATTGCGGGCTGGATCACCTAGTAGTGCAGGCGTCCGAACCAGATTATGACGTTGACAAAGCCGATGGTGACGATCGTCAGGATCGAGCCGGCGGCGGTCGCCAGCCCCATTATCCCGAGCCCCCCCAGAAGGACTGCAAAGCCGTTCACGGCGACATCCATCTGCGCGAAGGGCCCGGCCACCATGACCACGCCGCCCGCGAAAAACACGGCGACGCAGGCCACATAGAGCGCGACGATCACCCCGATCACCGGCAAGATGATCGGCAGCAGGATCAGGATGTCTATCGTTGCAAGGCCGAGGATCCCTATCACTGCTGTCCAGGCGGATGACGGCGAGCGATCTTCGCGCCATTGCTTGATTCCCGCTTCGAGCCTGAGCTCGCGCGCGAGGCGGCCCGGATTGCCGAGCGCCTCCGCGATCTCGATCTCGGATCGACCTTCGGCCGCGCCTGCATCGAAATACGCTTCGTAGTCGGCGATCATCTCTGCCTGCTCGGCGGCAGGCATGCCGCCAAGACCGCTCTTCAGGCGGCGGATGAATTCATTGCGTGTCATCGTTTCCCTCCGCTTGCGCGCCCAGTTCCGCATCTGTCTTGATGATGGCTTCCACGGCTTCGACGAATTCGCGCCATTCCCTGGCCTGCTCTTCAAAGCGGTTCTTGCCCACTTCGGTGATGGCGTAGTACTTGCGAGGCGGGCCTGACGGCGACTCCTCGAGATAGGTCGAGACCAGCCCTTCGCCCTGCATCCGGCGCATCAGCGGGTAGATCGTGCCTTCGCCCATATCGACAGCGGCCGAAAGACGACTGGCAATCTCGTAGGCATAACTGTTGCCCCTCGCGAGGAGGGCCAGGACACATAGTCCCAGCACCCCCTTCTTGAGTTGGACTTCGATACCTTCTGCCAAGGGCTGCTCCTCACAGAGCCTGCCGGAGAGCGGCTGCAGCCGCTTCCTTGCAGGATTTCAGCGTGGGTTACGCCCCCTCGCCATTGCTGTCGACCAACCGAGCGAACTGCGGTTCGATCTGGCGAAGCGCGTTCTTGTAGCAACTGGT
>CAMDQY010000154.1 GCA_945906005.1 Novosphingobium sp. Chol11
CATCCGGTCGGCAGGCAGCATCTGCGCCTTGGGGTTACATTCGTTGAGGTATTCCGCGATCGCCAGCGTATCCCATACGCTCGCGCCATTGTGGTTGAGCCGCGGCACCAGCACCGAGGGCGACAGGAGCAGCAATTCGGCGCGGTTGCTTTCGTCGTTATTGACGGGCTTTTCGTCCACCTCGAGGCCTGCCAGATTGCACAGCAACCAGCCGCGCAGCGACCAGGCGGAATAGGTCTTGCTCGAAATCGTCAGTTCGGGTTTGCTCATCAATGTCCCCATAAGTTGCACGGGCCGCTTGCATTCAGCGATGATGCACTGCAGCATGACGACATATCGGGGGCATTGCAAATGCGAATCGGACTGGCGGCAATGGTGGCAACCTGGATCTGCGATGCTCTATAAGAGCTACCAGACCTTTTCTGATATGCTCGCACCCGCGCGGTTTGCCGCCGGTGCGGCCGTAAAGCTCGGCACCAAGTACCTCGGTCCGATTGCCGACAACGGCTGGGTGAAGCGATACCTCGCACTCAACAATGTGTTCGCAGGTGCAAAACTTACTCACAAGCGGCCGGACTATGCGATCGACCGGGTGACGGTCGGCAATGCCGAGGTCGACGTGTTCGAGGAGGTCGTGTTCGAGCTGCCGTTCGGCAACCTGCTGCATTTCGCCAAGCCTGACCTGCAGACGCCGCAGCCGCGCATGCTGGTGGTCGCGCCGCTGTCGGGACACTTTGCAACATTGCTGCGCAACACGGTCGAGACGCTGCTGCGCGACCACGATGTCTATATCATGGACTGGAAGAACGCGCGTGACGTGTCGCTTTCCGAGGGCCAGTTCGGGTTCGACGATTACGTCGATTACATCATGCGCTTCATGCGCGAGCTGGGTCCGGGCGCGCATATGCTGGCAGTGTGCCAGCCGTGCGTTCCAGCGCTTGCGGCGACCGCGCTGATGGCGGAGGACCGCGATCCGTGCGAGCCGCGAACGCTGACGCTGCTGGGAGGGCCGGTCGATACCCGCGTCTCGCCCACGGTCGTCAACGAGCTGGCGACCAGCAATCCCTATTCCTGGTTCGAGAAGAACGTGATTTACAAGGTGCCGCAGCGCTATCGCGGCAGGGGACGCAAGGTCTCTCCCGGTTTCCTCCAGCTTACCGCGTTCATGTCGATGAATTCGGGCCGCCACTGGGACCAGCACCGACAGCTCTACACCCATCTCGTCGCGGGCGAGGAGGAGGCAGCCGCCAAGATCAAGGACTTCTACGACGAATATTTCGCGGTGCTCGACCTTGCGTCGGAATTCTATCTCGAGACGATCGACAAGGTGTTCCAGCGCATGCTCCTCGCCAAGGGCGAGCTGACCTATCGGGGGGACCGCAAGGTCGATTGCGGCGCGATCCGCCGGACCGCGCTGCTGACGGTCGAGGGTGAGCGCGACGATATCTGCGCGGTGGGACAAACAGCGGCGGCACACACGCTGTGCTCGGGTTTGCGGCCGCATCTGAAGCGTCACTACCTGCAACTGTGCGTGGGCCATTACGGCGTGTTCTCGGTCTCCAAGTGGCAGAAGCAGGTTTATCCGCAAGTGCGCAACATGGTGCTGGCGATGAGCTGAACGCCGGCTAATCCGCGCGCCGTGCTGTCACAATATAGTTGAGCGACAGGTCGCTGGAGATGTGCAGCTCCTTCGCAGGCGACCAGGCGATACCGCGCGGCTCTTCCATGGTGAGGCCCGCCGCGCCGAGCAGGTCGCGCAAAGTCTCGGGGGTGACGAAATCGTCCCAATGATGCGTGCCTCTGGGGATCGCACCGAGCCGTTCCGCTGCGCCGACCAGCAGCAACCGCGAACGTGCGGTGCGATTGGGGGTCGAGAGCACCATCAGTCCATCGGGAGCGAGCCGGGCTGCAAGCGCGGCGACAAACGCACCCTTGTCGGCGACATGCTCGATCACTTCCATTGCGCTGACCAGATCGAACTTGGGCAGGTCGAGGCTCGCCAGTTCGCCGCAGCGATAATCGATCGCCAGGCCCATCGCCTCGGCATGGGTTCTGGCAGCATCGATGTTCTCGCTCGCGGCATCGACGCCTGTCACTGCGGCGCCAAGGCGGGAAAGCGGTTCGCACAGCAGGCCCGCGCCGCACCCGACATCGAGCGCACGCCTGCCCGCCAGCGGGCGAAGCGCGGCAGGATCACTGCCGAATTGCGTGTCGATCGCCTCGCGGATGAAGCCGAGGCGTACCGGGTTGAGGCGGTGGAGCATCGCCGACGAGCCCTTCGCATCCCACCAGTCCGCCGCCAGCGCGCCGAAATGCGCAGCTTCGTCGGGCCGGATCGTCGCGCCGTCGCGGTGCTCGATGGTTGCATTAGCCATGGCCCGACACTAACAGCCGCCGCAAGCTAATTCCAGCGCAGGGAGCACCGCACGCCGTGGCGCGCATCGTGATGAAATTCGGCGGGACGTCGATGGCCGGGACGGAGCGCATCAGGCGCGTCGCCGGCATCGTCAAACGCCAGCAGGAAGCGGGACACGAGGTCGCGGTCGTCGTCTCGGCCATGGCGGGTGAGACCGACCGCCTAGTCGACTTCTGCCGCGAGGCAAGCCCGCTCTACGATCCTGCGGAATACGACGTGGTTGTCGCCTCGGGCGAGCAGGTGACAGCCGGGCTGCTGGCGCTCACATTGCAGGCGATGGGCTGCAAGGCACGCTCATGGCTCGGTTGGCAACTGCCGTTCCGCACCGACGAGGCCTATTCCAAAGCGCGCATCGGCGACATCGAGACGCAGGCGCTGCTCGCTTCGATGGCGGTAGGCGAGATCGCGGTGATTCCCGGCTTCCAGGGCGTCTCGTCGGATAACCGGGTGGCGACGCTGGGGCGCGGTGGCTCTGACACCTCGGCAGTCGCGGTCGCAGCCGCGGTCAAGGCCGACCGTTGCGACATCTATACAGACGTCGATGGCGTCTATACCACCGACCCGCGCATCGTCGCCAAGGCGCGCAAGCTCAACCGCATCACCTACGAGGAAATGCTGGAGCTCGCGTCGGTCGGATCGAAAGTGCTTCAGACCCGCTCGGTCAGCCTTGCGATGAAGGAAGGGGTGCGCGTTCAGGTGCTCTCCTCGTTCATCGACGAGAACGCGGTTCCGGCAGACGACCTGCCCGGAACGATGATCGTGAGCGATGAGGAATTGGAAGGAATCGATATGGAACGCCAACTCATCACCGGCATCGCCGCCGACAAGAACGAGGCGAAAGTTACGCTAACCCGCATTGCCGACCGGCCGGGCACTGTCGCCGCGATCTTCGGACCGCTAGCCGATGCCAGCATCAACGTCGACATGATCATCCAGAACGTCGCCAAGGACAAGGGCGAGACTGACGTGACCTTCACGGTTCCGACCGCCGACCTTGCGCGCGCGACCGCGCTGCTCGAGGAACGAAAGGAAGAGATCGGCTTTTTCCGGATGATTGCGGACGACAACGTCGCCAAGATCTCGATCGTCGGGGTCGGCATGCGCAGCCACGCGGGGATTGCGGCGACCATGTTCTCGACCTTGGCCGAGCGCGGCATCAACATCCAGGCCATCTCGACGAGCGAGATCAAGATCTCGGTGCTCATCAACGCGGACGAGACCGAGCTTGCCGTGCGCCTGCTGCACACCGCCTACGAGCTGGATGCCAAGGACGCGGCGTAAAATTACGCTCTGGCATTTCGGCGGAATAGGCGCTAGAAAATGGCGAACAAGATTTCGCGATTTCGAATTAGGAGAGTGTGCCGATGAGCGATCAGGATCCGACCAAGGCGCCGGGGACCGGCACCGACATTACCCTTATCGGCGATGAGCACGTCAAGCGCTACCAGGAGACGAACGGCGAGGTCGGCTACCTGTGGAATGACGTTCCGACCCTGCTGTTCACTACCATTGGCCGCAAGAGCGGCACGCCGCGCACCAATCCGATCATCTTCACCCAGGTCGGCCACAAATATGTGATCATGGCCTCGATGGGAGGCGCTCCCAAGCATCCGTCGTGGTATCTCAACATCCAGGCGCACCCGGAAATCGACGTCCAGGTCAAGGGCGACAAGTTCCGGGCGAGGGCACGCACAGCGCAGTCTCCCGAGCGTGAGGAGCTGTGGGCCGAGGCGATCAAGGACTGGCCGAACTTCGATGTCTACCAGTCGCGCACCGAACGCGTGATCCCGGTTGTGGTGCTGGAGCGGATGTAGCGGCTGCCGGTAGCCGCCATTGGCAATCGCTTCCGCCCTGCTATAGCGCCGCTGCGAACAACCGGCGGGACACTACCTTGAGCGATTACCCGAAGACCCGTGCACTGATGGCGCGCGGCAGCGAGTTTCTCGGCAGCGAATGGGCGATTCTGTGCGGCGCGATGTCGTGGGTGTCCGAACGCGGCCTGGTCTCCGCGATCAGCAATGCCGGGGGTTTCGGCGTGATCGCCTGCGGGGCGATGACCCCTGAACTGCTCGACATCGAGATCGCGGCAACCAGGGCGCTGACCACACGGCCGTTCGGCGTCAACCTCATCACGATGCACCCGCAATTGTTCGATCTCATCGCGGTTTGCTCCCGGCACAAGGTCGGCCATGTCGTGCTTGCCGGTGGCATCCCGCCCAAGGGTAGCGTCGAGGCGATCAAATCAACCGGCGCAAAAGTCATCTGCTTCGCGCCTACTCTGGCGCTGGGCAAGAAGCTGCTGCGCTCGGGCGTGGATGCCTTGGTCATCGAGGGAATGGAGGCAGGCGGCCACATCGGCCCGGTTTCAACCTCGGTCCTGGCGCAGGAAATCCTGCCCGCGTTGGCAAGCGAAGCGCTGGTGTTCGTCGCTGGCGGGATCGGCCGGGGAGAGGCAATTGCCGGCTATCTCGAAATGGGCGCTTGCGGGGTGCAACTCGGCACCTGCTTTGCCTGCGCCAGTGAATCGATAGCGCATCCGCTGTTCAAGAAAGCCTTCTTCCGCGCTTCGGCGCGCGATGCCGTCACCTCGGTGCAGGTCGATGCGCGGCTTCCGGTAATCCCGGTGCGCGCGCTCAAGAACAAGGGCACCGAAGAATTCACCGCCAAGCAGATCGAGGTCGCCCGCCTGCTCGATTCCGGCGAGATTGAGATGGGCGAGGCGCAATTGCTTATCGAGCGATTCTGGGCAGGGGCGCTGCGCCGCGCGGTGATCGACGGCGACGTCGAGAACGGCTCGCTGATGGCGGGCCAGTCGGTCGGAATGGTGAGCGCCGAGGAACCGGTTGCCGATATCATCGCCGCGCTGCTCGGCGAATGCGAGGCCGCGCTGTCACAGCGGCGCGCGGCCTGAAAAGACCTGAAATGCCCGGCGAACAGATCCTGACGCTTTCGTGCAAGGACCGGCCCGGCATCACCGCGCGGGTGACGACCTTCCTGTTCGAGCAGGGCGGCAACATCATCGAGGCGCAGCAGTTCGGCGATCTGGAAGACGGCGACTTCTTCATGCGGGTCGCGCTCGATCCGGGCGGGGCCGATACCGAAGTTCTGCGCAGCGCGTTCGGCCAGATCGCTGCCGAGGACGGGATGCGCTGGAACCTTCGCAGCCGGGACCGCGCGCCTCAGGTTCTTATCCTGGTCTCGAAGTTCGACCATTGCCTCGCCGATCTCATCTACCGGTCGCGAATTGGCGAGCTGGCGATGGAAGTGGTGGGCGTGGTCTGCAACCATCCGGCCGATGCGCTCAAGAACACTAATCTGCGCGACATTCCGTTCCATCATGTGCCAGTTACGAAGGGCACCAAGGGCGAGGCAGAGGCGCGGCTCAAGCAGATCGTCACCGATAGCGGGGCGGAACTGGTGGTGCTCGCACGCTATATGCAGATACTCTCGGACGACATGTCCGCATGGCTGTCGGGCCGCTGCATCAACATCCACCATTCGTTCCTGCCCGGCTTCAAGGGCGCCAAGCCCTATCACCAGGCGCACGCGCGCGGCGTGAAGATGATCGGGGCCACCGCACATTATGTTACGCCGGACCTCGACGAAGGGCCGATCATCCATCAGGATGTCGAAGCGATCACTCACGCCGACTCGCCCGAGGACCTTGTGCGCAAGGGCCGCGACATCGAGCGGAGGGTGCTGGCAGAAGCCGTGCGGCTGCATCTCGAGGACCGGGTGCTGTTGAACGGCAGCAGGACGGTGGTGTTCAGAAGCTGACGGGCCGTCGTTTGGAGCATCGTGCGAAAAAGTGGGAACCGGCTTTTCGCGAATAACGATGCGGCAACATGAAATAGAGCGGGCTGTGTGACTGAGAATTCGCATAGACCGTTCTAGGGAGAGAATGGATGGGCGCAGTTGGTCTGGAACACGTCAATATTGTCGCAGCCGACATCGGCGCGACCTGTGCTTTTTACGAAGGGCTGCTCGGGCTTGAGGCGCGCCCGATCCCGGCGATGCCCGACTATCCGGGCCGCTGGATCTATGACCGCAACGATCAGGCGATCATCCATGTCCAGGTCCACGACCCCGAACGCCACGGTCCGCTGGGCGAGGCGCGGGCAACGACCGGCGCGATAGATCATGTCGCGCTCGCTTGCGAAGATTTCGAGGGCATGAAGGCGCGCTGCGAGCAAATGGGG
>CAMDQY010000155.1 GCA_945906005.1 Novosphingobium sp. Chol11
CTTCGACCATCGAGGGCGGCACGTCGAAATCGTGGCCGGCGGCGAGCTGGTCGAGCAGCGCGCGCTTCATCTGGGTGCGGGTGAGGCCGGCGGTTTCCTGCTCCAGCTGGCCGCGCATCAGCGTGCGCAGCTGGTCGAGCCCTTCAAGCCCGAGGCTCTTGGCGAATTCGTCGTCGATCTTGGTCTCGCCGGGCACCTTCACTTCGTGCACGGTGATGTCGAAGGTCGCATCCTTGCCCTTGAGGTTCTCGGCCGGATAGTCCTCTGGGAACGTGACGGTAATCTGCTTCTCGTCGCCTGCCTTGAGGCCGACGAGCTGCTCCTCGAAGTCTGGGATCAGGCGGCCAGCGCCGATCTCGATCGGCTGCTGCTCGGCAGTACCGCCTTCGAACGTAACACCATCGACCTTGCCGACGAAATCGCACAAAACCTGATCGCCATCGGCGGCCTTTTTCGAAAATGGCGCTTCCTCGAAGCTCTTCTGCTGGCCAGCAATGCGCTCGACCGCCTCGTCGACCTGCTCGTCGGCCACCGGCACCACAAGCTTCTCGATTTTCATGCCATCGGTCTTGGGGGCTTCGATCTTGGGCAGGACCTCAAGGCTAACCGAAAGTTCGGCATCCTTGCCCTCTTCGTAGCCTTCGCCCAGCTCGATTTGCGGCTGCATGGCGGGTCGCAGCGCATTGTCTTCGACCAGCTTATCCATCGCCGCGCGGATCGTGGTGTTGAGCGCATCCTGGTGCAAGGCGGGGCCGTGCATCTTGCGGATGAGGTTGGCGGGCACCTTGCCGGGGCGGAAGCCGGGCATGCGCACCTGCGGCGCCATGCGCTTTACCTCACCCTCGATCTGCTCGGAAATATCCTTGGCGGGAATGGTGACGGTGTAAGCGCGCTTCAAGCCGTCGTTGGTGGTTTCGACAATCTGCATTTCAAACAAAACCTTCTCTGCAATCGGTGGCATTACGCCATCCGGCGGCTGGCTGGCTGGTGCGGGCGAAGGGACTCGAACCCCCACATCTTGCGATACTGGTACCTAAAACCAGCGCGTCTACCAATTCCGCCACGCCCGCGGATGAAACACAAACCCGGGTGGCCGGACAAGCGACCCAAAATCCAAGTCGGTGCCCTTAGAAGCACTCGTAACAAAGGGCAAGCACGGTGCTTGCAGTAGGGCCCCGCGATATCCAGATGGGGTGGGACGTACCGAAAGGAAGGCAATTCCCATGGCAACCCAGCCAGATCCCTCACCCGACCGTGTCGAGCCACATTCACCGCCGGAAACGCCGGTCACGATTCCCGATCCCGGCCCGCAACCGTCGCCCAATGAGGCGCCTCAAATCAATCCCGACATCGTCGAGCCCGGCACAGGCCCGGACGAACTGCCTACCCCGCTGTAGCTTTCAGAAAAGTCAGTATTAGGCCGCTTTCCGTGTGATCGTTCCGGCGCGCAAGACCACTGCCCAGCGCCGGACATTCCATGCACATCGCCTGGACCCCGCGCGTTTCCATCAGGCCGCGCAGCGAAGCCTCGAGCCGGGCGAACAAGCTGGCCTGACGCCGCGCGACAGTTGCAAAGAAGTCGTCGCCGGTGCTCGCCGAACCGCCAGCGCCGAGCCGCTTCAGCACCGAGGCCAGCGGGCTGACCGCCTCCTGCCCCAGGTATTCGGCGTGCCAATCGCCATTCTCCAGTTTTGCCAGTTTCGCAGCATGGGCAAGTGCATCATCAAGACCACCGAACTCGTCGACAAGGCCAAGCTGGCGCGCGGTGCCGCCATCCCACGGGCGGCCCTCGGCCCAGTCGGGCGCGCGCTCGACCGAAATCCCGCGTGATCTGGCGACCAGCGATGTGAACTCCCGATAGCTCTTCTCGATATTGGCCTGGATCATCGCGCCCACTTCGGGCGAAATTCCGCCGATCACGTCCGGCTCACCAGTCAGCGGCGTGGTCTTTACCCCCGCCTGGTTGACGCCGAACTGGCCGAGCGCCTCGCCGAAGGTCGGCATGACGGCAAAGACCCCGATCGAGCCGGTGATCGTCGCCGGCTCGGCGAATATCCGCGAGGCTGGCGTCGATACCCAGTAGCCGCCGCTCGCTCCGAGATTGGCCATCGACACGACAATCGGCACCTTCTTTTCCTTGAAGCGCAAGATCGCCCTGCGGATATGTTCCGAGCCCATCAGCGCGCCTCCCGGCGAATCGACCCTGACCACCAGCGCCGCCAGATCATCGTCGAGCGCATCTTCCAGGACCCCGACGATGCGTTCGGCGCCTGCGGTCCCTGGACCTTCTTCGCCATTTAGGATTTCGCCCGCGATCGTCGCCACCCCGATCGCCTCTCCCGGCTTGTCTTCGGGATTGGCAACCAGCCAGGTATCCAGATCGGTATGTGCGAAGCCGGCGAAGCTGTCGTCGCGCGGGTCTTCTCCCGCCACCTCGCGCAGGCGGCGGTGGAAGTCGCTGCTGGTCCCGATCCGGTCGACCAGACCGGCGGTTTTCGCCGCCAGTGCCGGATCGCCGCCCGATTGCTTGATCCAGGCAAGCGCGTCGCCGGTTACGCGGTCGATGTCGACCTTGGGCCGCGCCTTGCGATAATCTGCCTGCCACGCCAGCCACAGCGCGCCGTAAAGGGCGTCGTCTGACCGGCGCGAAGCTTCCGAAGGGCTATCAAGCAGATAGGGCTCCACCGCGCTCTTGAAGGTGCCAACGCGGAAGACGTTGACCTTGACCTTGGTCCTCTCGATCAGGCCGGCATAGTAGAGTCGGCTGCTGCCCTGCCCGGTAATGAAAGCCCCGCCATGCGGGTCGAGCCAGACCTCGTCGGAATGGGCGGCAAGCAGGAGGCTATCGTCGAGATAGGCGAGCCCGAAAGTATAGACCTTCTTGCCCGATTTGCGCACCAGATCTAGCGCCTCGCCAATATCCTGCAAATGCACAAGGCCGCCGCCGAGGAAGCCCGAGAGGTCGAGCGCGACAACCTTGACGCGATCATCCTTCGCGGCGATTCGCAGCGCCCGCACCACGTCTCGCGCGCGGTATTCGCCGACCGGGGCCTGCTGCGACATAATCAGCGTCAGCGTATCGGGCGCGCTCGGTTCCTCCACCACGAAGCCGTCGAGCTTGAGGAGTAGCGCGCCCTCCTCGACCGCGGCGACACCGGGCCTAGCCGACAGCGCTACATAGAGCAGGCCGAAGAACATCAGCAGGAGGAGCAGCGCGAGGCCGTCCTTGACCGCGACCAGCACTTTCCAGACCTTGCGCGCAAATTCCATGAAGTCTCCATCTTCGAGGCTAGGCCGGTGCATAGCAACCACGCGGCCCCACGGCAAATTGGCTTGAGCCGCGCGCGCCACTCGCCTAGAGGAATGTCTTTAATGACATCGCCAGCTTCTTCCTATCCTCCGGGATCGGCGGCATTCCCGCATCGCGACCTCGTTGGCATCGGCGGCCTTGCCCCGCACGAGCTGCTGTTTCTGCTTGACGAGGCCGAACAGTGGGTCGGTTTCAACCGCCTCTCGCAAAAGCACGATGACCGGCTCGCGGGCCTGACCATCATCAACGCCTTCTTCGAGAATTCCACCCGCACGCTGCTAAGCTTCGAGATCGCGGGCAAGCGGCTCGGGGCAGATGTCGTCAACATGCATGCAGGGCAAAGCTCGATAAAGAAGGGCGAAACGCTGATCGATACGGCGATGACGCTCAATGCCATGCATGCCGATGCCATCGTCATCCGCCACGGCAGTTCGGGCGCGGTGCAGCTTATCGCCGACAAGGTCGATTGCCCCGTGCTCAACGCAGGCGACGGCCAGCACGAGCATCCCACCCAGGCGCTGCTCGATGCGCTGACCATCCGCCACGCCAGGGGCCGGATCTACGGGCTGACCGTGGTGATCTGCGGCGATCTCCTGCACAGCCGGGTCGCGCGATCGAACATCCTGTGCCTCACGTCGCTTGGAGCACGGGTGCGGGTCTGCGCGCCGCCCGCCCTGATGCCCGCCGCCATCGAGCAGATGAAGGTCGAGCCGTTCCACCAGTTCGACAAGGCGCTCGAAGGCGCGGACGTGGTGATGATGCTGCGGCTCCAGAACGAACGGATGGAGGGCCAGTTCATCCCCTCTCCGCGCGAATACCGCCACCTCTATGGCCTCACCGAGGAGCGGCTCGCCCGCACCTGCCCCGATACGCTGGTGATGCATCCTGGCCCGATGAACCGCGGGATCGAGATTGACAGCAATGTCGCCGATCTGGTCGACCGCTCGCTGATCACCCGGCAGGTGGAGATGGGCGTCGCGATCCGCATGGCCTGCCTCGACGTGCTGACGCGCGGCGTGCGGCAGGTGGAGGGCTGGCAATGAGCGTTACCCCGCCGCTCGCGATCATCAATGCACGGCTGATGCTGCCGGGCGAGACGCAGCCGGTTGCAGGGGTATTGCGCTGCGTTGACGGACACATCGCCGCAGTAGGCCCGCAGGTCGCGCCCGAGCAAAGCGATGCGATCCACGATGCGGGCGGCAAGCTGGTGACGCCCGGACTTGTCGATTTCGGCACCTTTGCGGTCGACAAGCCTGCTTTCCATTTCGGCGGGATCGTGCGCGCCGCCGTGATGCCCGACAACGGCATGCTCGACGTGCCATCGCGGGTGCGCTTCGTCGCCTCGTCGGGCAAACCCGATTTCTGGGTCCATCCGCTCGCCGCAGCCACACAAGGCCTTGAAGGCACGCGGCTCGCCGAATTCGGACTGATGAAGGATGCGGGCGCGAAAGCCGTCGCCACCGGTCGGCGCTGGATCGCCGATTCGGGCACGATGCTGCGTGTCCTGCAGTATGCCGCCATGCTCGATCTCGTCGTCTGCACCCATGCCGAGGACGCAGGACTGACCGGCAATGCGGTCGCCACGGCTGGCGAGATGGCGACGCGGCTTGGCCTGCCTTCCGCTCCCGCCGAGGCCGAGGCGCTGGCATTGGCGCGCGACATTGCGCTCGCCGAGATCGCGGGCGCGCGGTTGCATGTGCGTCAGGTGACGACGGCTGCCGGCCTCGATCTGGTGCGCGCGGCCAAGGCGCGCGGGCTGCCGGTCACTGCGGGTGTAACGCCGGCGCACTTCATGCTTTCCGACATTGCGGTCGCCGAATTCCGCACCTTTATGCGCCTTTCGCCTCCGCTGCGCGCGGAGCAAGACCGCAAGGCGGTGATCGCCGCCATTGCCGATGGCACCATCGACGTGATCGCATCGGGCCACGATCCGCGCGGCCCCGAAGGCAAGCGCCTGCCTTTTGCGGATTCGGAGCCGGGCATGGCGGGCGCGGAAACGCTGCTACCGCTTACGCTCAACCTGGTGCGAGACGAGGTGATATCGATGGCCCACGCGTTCGAACTGCTCGCGACCAACCCGGCAAGGCTGCTCGGCGTCAATTCGGGGCGGCTCGAAGCGGGAGCCGAGGCGGACGTGGCAGTGATCGATCCCGACCGTCCATGGATCGTCGATTCGTCGCAGATGGAAGCGAGCGCGGGCAACACCCCCTTCGACCGTCAGCCGGTCCAGGGGCGCTCAGTTGCGCTGTTCAAGGGTGGCGCGCAAGTAGCCTGAACGTACTGCGGCCGGGGTATCAGTCCTTGCGGACAGCCCCCGGCAGCGGATTACCAGCTGCCCACAGGATGCAGGCTCCACCGCGAACCCTGACGTTCGAGCACATCTGCCGAGCCGAAGTGCGGTCGAAGCCGGCGGCCGACACGCGCCAATAGCGCTTTCCGTTCACGAAGGCCTCGGTCAGCTTGCGATCGAACCGGGCAAGCTCGGGATTGCGCGATAGGAAGATGCTCCAGGCGCGATCGGCGTTCGCCTTCGACGAAAACGAGCCGAGCTGTCCGAGGTGCGTGCCATTTGCAGCCGCCTTGACGCCGGGGAAAATCCTGTTGGCAGCAGCAACCTTGCGGGTCTTGCGCAAAGGCTGCTGGGCAACCGGTGCGGTCACGCTGGCGGTCTGCGTGACCGGTGCGGGTTGGGCAAATGCCTGTTCGAAGACCCCGGCCTTTGCAGTCGCGTAGGCATCGGACGGAACCGGCGGCGAGCCTGCAACCTCGGTCCGGGCCACTTCAGGCGCGGGCGCCGCAGCGACCTGTTCGGGACGGGCAGCCTCGGCCAGCCAGAAATTTTCGCCGTTTTCAACCGGCGGCAGTTCGCCGATATTGTCGGCGCGAGCCGGCACATTGGCGAGCGAGGGAACCGGCAGCGCAGCAACTTCCTCCGAAGGATCGCGCGCAATTGCGAGTTGGGCAGGCTGGCCTTCGTCGGCGCGAACCATCGTGCCCAGCATGGCGGCAAAGCGCTTGCGGAAATCCTCGGGCTTACCCTGCTTAGCCCAGGCGGTGATCCGCTGGTCGAGCTGATCGGGTGGAACGTCCTGCGAGGCCATCCGCCGCGCTTCATTCCAGCGACCGTCCAGCGTATAGGCATAGGCTAGTGGATAGAATCTAACGCTTGGTGCCCTCTTTTGACAGCGGCGATAATTTTGTTGGGATCGGCTGTCCATGTGAAGGGCTTGGGCTTGTCGTTATGCTCGGCGACGAAGCGGTTGATGGCGCTCTGGAGGTCGATGACAGAGTGGA
>CAMDQY010000156.1 GCA_945906005.1 Novosphingobium sp. Chol11
GCTGGAACTGATCGAGGCGCAATGCGCGGACCGCCCATTGCTGCTGGTCGGCTCATCGATGGGCGGCTGGCTCATGCTGCTCGTCGCGCTGGCACTGCCGCCCGAGCGGCGCGCCGGGCTGGTCGGCATCGCGCCCGCGCCCGATTTCACCGACTGGGGGCGCAAGCCGGCCGACAAGGCAAGCCTAGCCGCCGGCGAGACGGTGCTCGATCCCAATCCTTATGGCCCCGAGCTGACCCCGATGCATCCCGGCTTCTGGGCCGACGGACAGGCCAGTCGCCTGCTCGGCCGCGAGATCCCGATCGATTGCCCGGTGCGGCTGATCCACGGCCAGCTTGACCGTGACGTGCCTTGGGACGTGTCGCTTCGCCTACTGACCGACCTGCGCGCCAGCGACGTGCGATTCACCCTGGTCAAGGACGGTGACCACCGCCTTTCTCGCCCGCGCGACATAGCGCTACTGCTGCGCACCATATCTGGACTATCAACGCCCGCATGATTCCCCTTTCAGTTCTCGATCTCGTCTCGATCCGCGAGGGCTTCGCGCCTGCCGACGCGCTGGCTGAAACGGCGGCCTGCGCCCGGGCGGCGGAGGATGCTGGCTACGCACGTTACTGGACCGCAGAACACCACGGCATGGACGGGCTGATTGGCGGCGCTGTTGCGGTCGTGCTTGCCCACATCGGCCATGCCACCAGCAAGATCCGCATCGGCTCGGGCGGGATCATGCTGCCCAACCACAACCCGCTGGTGATCGCCGAACAGTTCGGCACGCTCGACGCGTTGTTTCCGGGCAGGATCGACCTTGGCCTGGGACGCGCACCGGGAGCGGACATGCGCGTGGCCAATGCCTTGAGGAAGGACGTTGCCCGCGCCGCGGAATTCTTCCCGCAGGACGTGGTCGAATTGCAAAGTTATTTCTCCGACGAGCCGCAGGTGCCGATCCGCACTTCGGTCGCCGCAGGCGCGCGGATCGACATGTGGATCCTCGGCTCCAGCCTGTTCGGAGCGCAACTCGCCGCGCTGCTCGGCCTGCCTTATGCCTTCGCCTCGCACTTTGCGCCAACGCTGCTCGATCAGGCGCTGCGGACATACCGCGAGAATTTCAAGCCCTCCGCCGTGCTCGAAAAGCCGCACGCGATGGTGGCGATGACCGTGCTGGCCGCCGACAGCGACGAGGAAGCGCAATACCTCGCAAGCTCGATGGAACAGAGCTTCGTCGCCTTCCGCACCGGCGGGCCGACGCGGCTGAAACCGCCGGTCGAGGGCTATCGCGAAAGCCTGCTGCCGCATGAATGGGCGACGATCGATGCGATGCGTTCTGTCCGCGCGGTCGGCGGGCCGGACACGATCCGGCGCGAGATTGCCGCCTTCATCGAGCGCACCGACGCGGACGAGCTTATCCTCGGTGGCTCGATCTACGATCAGGCCGCGCGGCATCGATCGCTCCACCTTGTCGCCGAGGCGCTTGCGTGATTGCCCGCGCCGGGCTCGAGTTGGGTTGATCTCCATCATTGACGCGCCCGACAAAATCGCCAAACGGATCGGCCATGGAAAAAGCAGACGTTGTGATCGTGGGAGCGGGGCACGGCGGCGCGCAATGCGCCATCGCGCTGAGGCAGTCCGGGTTCGAGGGCACCATTTCGGTAATCGGGCGCGAGCCTGAATATCCGTATGAGCGTCCGCCGCTTTCCAAGGAATATTTCGCCCGTGAAAAGACCTTCGACCGGCTCTACATCCGCCCGCCGACGTTCTGGGCGGACAAGGACATCACCTTCCATCTGAACCGCGAAGTCACTGCGATCGACCCAGCCGCGCAAGAACTGACGCTGCGCGACGGCGAGACCCTCGGCTATGGCAAGCTGGTCTGGGCGACCGGCGGCGATCCGCGACGCCTGTCCTGCCCCGGTGCCGATCTGGCCGGCGTCTATGCCGTCCGCACCCGGCAGGATTGCGATCTCTTGATGGCCGAGGTCGACAATGGTACCCGCGACATCGTCCTGATCGGCGGCGGCTATATCGGGCTCGAGGCGGCCGCTGTGCTGAGCAAGATGGGTTGCAAGGTCACCCTGCTCGAAGCCCTGCCGCGCGTGCTTGCCAGAGTGGCCGGCGAGGAACTGTCCGCCTTCTACGAGAAGGAACATCGCAATCATGGTGTCGACCTGCGCATCGGCGTTACCGTCGAGCAACTTGTCGGCGGCGTCGGCGGCAACAAGGTGGCGGGTGTCAAGCTATCGGATGGCGAGGTCATCCCGGCGCAAGCAGTGATCGTCGGCATCGGAGTGGTTCCCGCGGTCGCGCCGCTGATCGCGGCAGGAGCGGCGGGCGGCAATGGGGTCGACGTGGACGAGCTGTGCCGCACATCGCTGCCCGATGTCTATGCCATCGGCGATTGCGCCGCATTTTCCTGCGCCTTTGCTGGCGGTCAGGTGATGCGCGTTGAATCGGTGCAGAACGCCAACGACATGGCGACCTGCGTGGCCAAGCATATCTGCGGCGAGGCCAAGCCCTATCACGCCTTCCCGTGGTTCTGGTCCAACCAGTTTGACCTTCGCTTGCAAACCGCCGGGATCAATGCGGGCTACGATGCCACGGTGGTGCGCGGCGACCCCGCCGAGCGCAGTTTCTCGGTGGTTTACCTGCGCGAGGGCAAGGTGCTGGCGCTAGACTGCGTCAATGCCACCAAGGACTATGTGCAGGGCCGCAAGCTGGTCGAGGCGGGGACATCTCCTGCGATTTCGGATCTGGCCGACGCGTCGAAACTGCTCAAGGAATTACTCTAAGCTTTACTGCCGCCCAATTGGCGGCTTCGGCAACCACCGGATCGGGATCGGTGCGCAGGTCTTCGACGAGCGACAGCAGCTCAACTTGGCCACTATTGCCTGCCGCGATCAGGCAATTCCTCACGAATCTATCGCGCCCGATCCGCTTGATCGGCGAGCCGGAAAACAGCGCGCGAAATCCTGCATCGTCGAGCGTCAGCAGATCGGCGATCTCGGGAGCGGCAAGCTCGGCGCGCGGCAGGAATTTCGAATGTGCGTGGGCAGCCTGAGCGAACTTGTTCCAGGGACAAACTGCCAAGCAATCGTCGCAACCATAGATGCGGTTGCCGATCGCTTTGCGGAATTCCTCAGGGATCGGCCCCTTGTGCTCAATCGTCAGGTAGCTGATGCAGCGGCGCGCATCGAGCTGGTAAGGCGCCGGAAAAGCATCAGTCGGGCACGCGTCCTGGCAGGCTCGGCAAGTGCCGCAATGGTCGGCTTCGGGCGGCCCTGCGGCAAGCTCAAGCGTGGTGTAGATTTCTCCAAGGAACAACCAGGAGCCGTGCTCGCGGCTGACGAGGTTGGTGTGCTTGCCCTGCCAGCCAAGGCCTGAAGCTGCAGCTAGCGGCTTTTCCATGACTGGCGCGGTATCGGTGAAAACCTTGACGCCGATCTCGCCAAGTCCGCGCTTTGCAGTCTCAGCAACGAGCCAGCGCGCGAGCATCTTGAGCGCCTTTTTGACCACGTCATGGTAATCCGCGCCCTGGGCATAGGCGGATATGCGCGCGAGTTCCGGGCTCGCTTCGAGCGCCAGCGGATCGTGCGCCGGGGCATAGCTCATGCCCAGGCAAATCACGCTCCTTGCCTCGGGCCAAAGATCCTGTGGCGATTGGCGGTGCGCGAAACGGTCCGCCATCCAGCCCATCTGCCCGTGCATTCCTGCATCGAGCCACGCGCGCAGGTGCCCTGCACGCGGCACGTCAGCCGCCACCGGTGCAACGCCGAACGCCACGAAGCCTGCCGCCTGTGACTCGCGCTCAAAATCTTCCAGCAACTCGTGAGTTACTTGCTCGTCAACCAAACTTGCGGGTGCTCCTGTTCACATGCGAAAGTTAACCACTCTTACCCATAAAGATGGGCCTGGGACATTGGTAAGTAGCCGCTAGCACGCAATCGCACGCTGACCGGCCGCTGGCGATAGATCCTCCACACACTAGTCCACAAACCGTGCCTGGTAGTGGTCGACGAGCCGTTTTCGGGCCTCGACGCGATCAACTAGGGCCGCTCGAACGGATGATCCGCGTCTTGGCAGGCAGGGGCACCACCGTGATCATCTCGACCCACGTCATCGCCCATGCCGACAGGCTGTGCGACGAAGTGTCGATCATCGCTGGCGGCAAGGTTCCCTTGGCCCTTCGCCATGATGGCGCCCGCCGCGCAGGATCCGACGCTCTGGATTCACGCGTCAGCCGTCCGCTGACAGGCGCTTTGGGTCGTCATTCTGGTATGCCTGAGAGCAAGGTTGTTCCGCAGCCGGGTAATGAAATCCGGTCCGGTCAAAATGAAGAAGGAGCGCAAGCTTTCTGGAGCGCGCGTCACTCTCAAGTCGCGACCTGAGGCCAGGCAGACATCGCGCATTCACCTGGAGCGCTCTAGACGAGTCCTTTAGTGACTGGAAACGCCCACTATGCCTGATCCAATGATGCTGCAGTCCCGTCGCAGTGTTCTTACAGGGCTGGCTTGCGGCGTTGCCATGGTGCCGATGCTGTCAGCCTGTGGCAACGAAAAGGCACAGGCAAAGGGCCTTGAAGTGACGTTCAGCGAGGCAGAGTGGCGCAAGCGGCTGACCCCGGCGCAGTTTCACATCCTTCGCGAACACGGGACCGAACCGGCGTTCAGTTCGCCGCTCGACCGCGAGAAGCGCAAGGGCACCTTCGTCTGCGCGGCGGATGGCAACCCGCTGTTTGCATCGGCTGCGAAATTCGAGAGCGGCACCGGCTGGCCAAGTTTCTGGAAGCCGATGCCAGGGGCGGTGCGCTTTTCGACCGATCGCAAGCTTGGCTATTCGCGCACTGAAGTTCACTGCGCGCGCTGCGGAGGCCACCTCGGCCATGTGTTCGACGACGGGCCGAGGCCCACAGGCAAGCGCTACTGCATGAACGGCGATGCGATGCTGTTCAGGCCGTCCGCGTAACGCAATCAAAAAGGGGGCGGATTGCTCCGCCCCCTTTTCTTAATTCGGCAAATGCCGTGAGCGGTCAGCTGTGCTCGACGCCGACGATCGTGCCGTCCTGGTAAGTCATGGTTGCTGTTCGTCTCCGCCTTTCACTTCAGCTTGAAACCAACGCTCACGCCGAAGGTACGCGGCTCGGCCTGCACCGCGTACGAACCGGCGCTGGCCGTGCCGTTGTAGTGCAGCTTGTAGCGCTTGTCGGTCAGGTTGTTGCCCCACAGGCGGACGTAATAGCTGTCCGACGGATCGGTCCAGGTGATCGACCCGTTGATCAGCGTATAGCCCTTCTGAGTGAAACGCTGTTCGCCAGCGCGATTCGCATAGGAAGCCGTTCCAAATAGTGCCGCATTACCTCCGGCTGGGATGGCCCTGGGATTGAGCGGATCGATGATCCAGCCACCCCACACCGACGGATTGGAGACTACATAGCTGTCGGTGTACTTGGCGTTGGCGGCAAAGCGCAGACCGCCATCGCCCATCGGGATCAGATAGTCGAACCCGGCATAGGCGGTGAGATCAGGCGCGCGAGACATCTGCTTTCCGGACAGATCCATCCTGCGCCCCGCGTTGAGGAAAACCTTGAGCGGATCGCTGTTGACGTTGGTGCCGGATGCAGCGGAGTTGACGCCAATGCCATCGAAGAGGAACCCATCGCCATAGCGAGCATGGAGCCAGGTGCCGCCTGCGCGGAAATTGAAGTTATCGAACAGTTCGACGTCGACGTTGGCTTCAAGACCATAAATTTCAGCGCTCGGCGCGTTCTGCAAGAGCACCACCGCCACATTTGTACCACCCTGGTTGACGAAGTTGGTGAAGCTGATCTGCAGGTTCTTATAGTCCATGTAGAAGGCCGCGGCCTCGAAACGCAGCCGTGATCCGGCATGCTTCAGGCCCAGTTCCCAACCATCAACCGATTCCTGTTTCACGTCCTCCCAATTCAAAGGATTGCCGCTGTAAGCACCAGGCCATTCGCCCGACTTGAAGCCTTTCGAGTAAGACAGGTAAGCGCTGGTTATCGGCGAGAATTCGTAACGGATCGAGGCGCGCGGCGTGAACTTTGTGTATTTCGAACCCTTGGTTGTATTTGGGAAGACGGTCGTAATCGCGCCGCTTGTGGCGAACGTATCGGCGGAGCGCGTATTGGTCTGCGTCTCACTACTGTAGCGGCCACCCAAGATGATCGACAGCGTGTCGGACGCCTGCAGGGTTGCGTCGGCGAAGACCGCCCAGGCCTCCTTCTCGCGATCATAGATCTGCCGGCCACTGACGAAATAGGCGCTCTTGGGCTGCTCGAATGCCGGGTCATAGGTCAGGTAGGAGCCATTCAGCGTGCCCGAATAGTTCCAGTCCTTCGGACCGTCTGTGGTCTTGATGTTGAAATACTGGCCGCCGACCATCAGTTCTAAGCTATCGCTCAGCTTCATGTCGAGATCGGCGAGCTGCTGGAACGTCCTGTCGTTGAAGCCTGAGTTGTTGAACACCACTTCTGCATAGGACCCGTCGAAATCAAAACGCGTCGTCTGGCGC
>CAMDQY010000157.1 GCA_945906005.1 Novosphingobium sp. Chol11
GGCTGGGGCGCGCTCGCACACCACCTTGCCCAGGGCGGCGCGCATGTGACTGCCATAAGCCTGTCCGACGAGCAGCTTGCCTTCGCCCGCGCTCACCACGCTGATCCGGCCATCGAGTTTCGCAAGCAGGACTATCGCGACACGCAAGGCTCCTTTGACGGCGTGGTCAGCGTCGAGATGGTCGAGGCGGTGGGCCGTGCCTTCTGGCCTGCCTATTTCGATTGCATAACCCGCAACCTCAAGCCCGGCGGGCGCGCCGCGATCCAGTATATCGCGATGCGCGACGACCTGTTCGATGCCTATGCCCGCAGCGCCGATTTCATCCAGGCCTACATCTTTCCTGGCGGTCTTCTGGTGAGCGAGCGCGAATTCCGCAAGCTGGCGGAAGAACGCGGTCTGGAATGGTGCGATCGCGAGGGATTCGCGCTCGATTATGCCGAGACCCTGCGCCAGTGGCGCGAGAGGTTCGACCGCGCAGTAGCCGAACACAGCCTAGCTGCCGGGTTCGACCGTGAATTCGTGGACCTGTGGCGATATTACCTGATGTATTGCGAAGGCGGCTTTCGTGGCCTCGGCATCGATGTCGCGCAGGTTACGCTAATCAAGCGCTGAATCCGCTCAACCTCTCGGCTGGTAAACGCCGTCGTTGCACCAGCGATTGAGGATGTTGTCGTGGATGATCGGGCTCAGAAGCTGCTCGAATGCGCAGCCGATAAGTCCATCTTCCCACCATACGACGCTCGCTTGCATCGATTCGAAACCGGGCATGGTCAGCCATACGATGGTTCCGGGATGGACCCGGTTTATCGAAGCTGCCGAAAAGCCTGACAGCGACAGGTCGTTGACGACGGTCTGGATACCTTTGCTGCCCGAAGCGCGCAGCGAAGCCGGGATCGATACGCGGTTACGCGGTGCGCTGCGATCTTCCTGGGCAGCCATCGCGTATCGGTTACCGAGGCTCTTTAGCGTGGACATGGTACGGGCTCCAACCTTGCGTGCCTGGCACGCGGGTCTGAGCCAAATATGATCGGATTTCGTTACTGCGGAGTTGTCAGGGATGGTTAACAGATTCGCGGTGACCGCTGGCAAACTGTTCACCAAGCAAGGTAATCATGCGATCCGCAACGACCTCCGGACCCTTCAATGTTGCCGGGTCTTCACCCGGATAGGCGCGCGCGCGCATCGCGGTGCGTGTCGCTCCGGGGTTGACGATCGCGACGCGCAGCTTGGCGATGTTTTTCGTTTCCTGCGCATAGCAATCGAGCAGGACTTCGAAGGCTGCCTTGGTCGAGGCATAGGCGCCCCAGAAGGCGCGCGGCACAGTCGCCACCGAGCTCGTCAGGCCGATCACCCGCGCGTTGCCGCTCTTCTTGAGCAGCGGCGTGAAATTGGCGAGCAAGGCTTGCGTTGCCAGCACGTTGACTGTCAGCGCCTTGTTGAACGCGCCCTGGTCGATGTCGGTGACCGGTCCAAGCTGAGGTAGCAACGCCGCATTGATGACGAGAATGTCGAGCTTGCCCCAGCGTTGCGACACGGCGCTGGCAAGCCGGGCGATACCGTCGGGTTCGGCCAGATCAACGGGAGCGATGGTGGCGGTGCCGCCGGTCAGGTGGATTTGCTCCTCCACCGATTCCAGCGCGCGCGTATCGCGGCCGGTCAGCACGACGTGCGCGCCAGCCTCGGCGAGAGCCAAGGCGGTCGCCGCGCCAATGCCCCGGCTTGCGCCCGTGACGAGGGCGACTTCGCCTGTGAACCCCTGATCGCTCACGCGACCTTGATGGCCTTCCCGTCGCCGAAAGGCAGCGTCATCAGATCGGTTGACTCGAGTTCGTCATGGTCGGTGAGGCGCGTGGGATATTCGCCGGTAAAGCAGGCATCGCAGAATTGCGGGTTCGCCGCATCGCGCCCGGCTTCGCCCACTGCGCGATACAGGCCGTCGATCGATACGAATGCGAGCGAGTCGGCCTTGATGAAATCGGCCATTGCCGCGACTTCCATGTTGGCGGCGAGCAACTTGGAGCGTTCGGGTGTGTCGACACCATAAAAGCAGCTGTGTTCGGTCGGCGGACTGGCGATCCGCATATGGACCTCGGCAGCGCCGGCATCGCGCATCATTTCGATGATCTTGAGGCTGGTGGTTCCGCGCACGATCGAATCGTCGATGAGCACGATGCGCTTTCCATTGACCACGGCCTGATTTGCATTGTGCTTGCGCTTGACGCCCGCATGGCGTGCGCCGTCCGACGGCTGGATGAAGGTCCGGCCGACATAGTGCGAACGGATGATACCCAATTCGAACGGCAGGCCGGATTCCTGTGCATAGCCCAGCGCGGCGGGAACCCCGCTGTCGGGCACCGGCACGACGATATCGGCGGGCGCTAGCGATTCGCGGGCGAGTTCTACCCCGATCTGCTTGCGCACGGCATAGACCGAGCGTCCGTCCATGATCGAATCCGGGCGGCTGAAATAAACGTGCTCGAAGATGCAGGAACGGGCTTTCTGCTTGCCGAACGGATGATGGCTCGACACCCGGCCATCCTGCCGCACTTCGACAAGCTCGCCCGGCTCGATCTCGCGCACGAATTCGGCGCCGACCACGTCGAGAGCGACTGTTTCGCTGGCGAACACGGTCGCGTCCCCGATCTTTCCCATGACCAGCGGCCGAATGCCAAGCGGATCGCGGCAGGCGATCATCCGCTTGGTCGTCATGCAGATCAGCGAATAGGCACCCTCGATCATCCGCAGCGCATCGACGAAGCGATCGAGCAGAGTGGGGTAGCGGCTGGTCGCGATCAGGTGGATGATGACCTCGGTATCCGAGGAGGATTGAAAGATCGCGCCCTTGTTCACAAGCTCGCGCTTCAGCGCCATCGCGTTGGAAATATTGCCGTTGTGGGCAACCGTGAAGCCGCCGCGCGCAAGATCGGCGTGAAGCGGCTGGACGTTGCGAAGGCCCTGGCCGCCGGTGGTCGAATAGCGGACATGGCCCGATGCCATTTCGCCCGGCAGTTCGGCAAGGATAGCGCTGTCGAAAAAAACCTGCGCGACATGGCCAAGGCCGCGGCGGGCAAAGAATTCGTGCCCATCGAAGCTGACGATGCCGACGGCTTCCTGGCCACGGTGCTGAAGGGCGTGAAGGCCGAGCGCAGTCATCGCGGCGGCGTCCTTTGCTCCGATGACGCCGAAGATGCCGCATTCTTCGCGGAGTTTGTCGCCGTCAGCATCGAGAAAGGGATTTGTCAGGTTCATCAGGTCCGTAAGGTCCGTTACTTCCGGCTAGGTGCCCCGTGCGGCTGGCGTTTGCGCGCTCGGCACGGGAAATGCAAGGGCGAGGGTGTGGGTTATTGCGTTGCGGCAAAAACGACGCCGCCGTGCTCCGCTTGCCAGCCCGCCGGGCAGACCCTATTGGCGGGCGCGTCCCCGTACTGAACGACTGGCTTGACGCTTGATCCTATCCCCCTTCGAATGGACCATTGCCAAGCGCTACATGCTTCCCGGCAGGAGCGAGGCGTTCATTGCGCTTGTCGCCGGGATCAGCCTGGTCGCGGTCTCGCTGGGCGTGGCGGCGCTTGTCATCGTGATGAGCGTGATGAACGGGTTTCGCGCCGAACTGTTCGACAAGATCGTGGGATTGAACGGCCACGCGATTATCCAGGCTTACGGCGGGCGACTGGATAACTGGCAAGGGGTCCTGAAGGAGGTGCGCGCCACGCCGGGCGTCATTCGCGCCTCGCCGTTGATCGAACAGCCGCTGCTCGGCAGCTTCAACGGCCGGGTCGAGGCGGTTCTGGTGCGCGGCAATACCGGCGATGACATCCGCCGTATCGCTCCGAAGGTAAAGGTCGGTCGGCTGCAGGATCTGCAACCCGGCACCTGCAATGTCGCGATTGGCTCGCGGCTTGCCGAAAACCTCGGCGCACGGGTCGGCGATTCGATCACCATCATCAACCCGCAAGGCCGCGCCACTCCGTTCGGCACGGTTCCGCGCCAGATCGCCTACACGGTCTCGGCGATTTTCGAGATCGGCGTCTACGACTATGATCAGGCCTTCGTGGTCATGCCGATGCAGGATGCGCAAACGTTGCTGCTGATCGGCGACTCTGTCGGCATGATCGAGTTGACCACCGACGATCCAGATCATGTCGGCGAAATCCTTGCGCCTCTTGCACCCAAACTCGCCGGAAGGGCCGTCATCAGCGACTGGAAGGAAATCAACGCGACCCTGTTCGAGGCGCTGGCGGTCGAGCGGGTCGCGATGTTCGTGGTGCTCTCGATCATCGTGCTGGTCGCGGTGTTCAACATCCTGTCATCGCTGATCATGCTGGTGCGTGCCAAGACGCGCGATATCGCGATCCTGCGAACCATGGGCGCGACACGCCGCTCACTGATGAAGATATTCGTCACCACCGGGTTCATCGTTGGCGCATTGGGGACGATCGCGGGCCTGATCCTTGGCTTCGTGTTCCTCTATTTCCGCCAGCCGATCGTGCGCCTTGTCGAAATCCTGACTGGCCAGAACTTGTGGGATCCCTCGATCCGGTTCCTTGCCGAATTGCCGAGCCGGACTGATCCGTTCGAAGTGTTCGCAATCTCGGGCATGGCGCTGGTCCTCAGCTTCCTTGCCACGC
Source organism: Novosphingobium sp. Chol11 (assembly GCA_945906005.1). Classification (GTDB taxonomy): domain Bacteria; phylum Pseudomonadota; class Alphaproteobacteria; order Sphingomonadales; family Sphingomonadaceae; genus Novosphingobium. The sequence continues at coordinate 4,629 of CAMDQY010000157.1, forward strand.
TCTATCCGGCGTGGAAAGCGGCGAGCACCGATCCGGTGCAGGTGTTGCGCTATGAATAATCCCCCGAATTCTCCGCCCAATGCGCCAGTTGTGCGTATCACCGGGCTGACGCGCAGTTTTCAGCAAGGCGACGTGCGGATCGATGTGCTGCGGGGCATCGACCTGTCGGTGAACGCCGGCGAAATCGTGGCGCTGCTGGGCGCGTCAGGCTCAGGCAAATCGACGATGCTGCAGGCGGTTGGGCTGCTGGAGAGCGGCTTTGGCGGCAAGATCGAGATTGCCGGACACGATGCGACGCGCCTCAATGGCGATGCGCGCGCGGATCTTCGCCGCGATCATCTTGGCTTCGTGTACCAGTTTCACCACCTGCTGCCCGATTTCACCGCAATCGAGAATGTCGTCCTGCCGCAGCTTGTCGCGGGCAAGAGCGAGCAAGAGGCGCAAGAACGTGCCAGTGAATTGCTGACTGCGCTCGGGCTTGGCGAGCGGCTCCTGCATCGCCCAAGCAAACTTTCAGGCGGCGAACAGCAACGCGTTGCCGTGGCGCGGGCGCTCGCCAACCGGCCAGGGCTGGTCCTCGCAGACGAGCCGACCGGCAATCTCGACGAGGCAACCGCCGACAAGGTGCTCGTCCAATTCCTGCAATTGGTCCGCAACGAAAACAGCGCGGCGCTTGTCGCCACCCACAACGAGCGGCTGGCAGCGCAAATGGATCGCGTCGTGCGGCTGCACGAAGGCCTGCTCTCCGCATGATTGCTGCACTCCAGGACTGGTTCCTGTCTCTGGGCCGCGACTACGGCGTCAATCCGCTGATCTTCGGGACGATTTATGTCGGCGCGATTCCGTTTTTCTTTGCCTCGATTGCTTGGCTGGTGAAGCGGGCGCGGGCAAGGCAGTCGACCGTGCTGCCCACGCTGTGCGCGGGCTTCTGCTTCGTTTCGGCCTACCTCTATCTGGCGATAGCGGGGCGGAACATTCCGCTGTGGGTCTGGATGTTCCTTGGTGCGATGGTTCTCTACGGAGCTGTGGCCAACATTCGTAGCACACGCGCGAAAATCCGTGCAGGCGAAGACGACTCCGCCGATTTTCCCAGCGACTGAGCCGACTGAGCGTTATTCAGCGAGATCGGTTAAGTCGTCGGGATCGATCTGTCCGACTGCAACCTTGAGATCGGCAATATCGGTGGCGTCGCCTTCGGCTTCCACCATGAACCTGTTGGCGATTGTGGTTCCGAACTTGCCCCGACTGGCGGCTTTGCTCCACGATTCGGTCTGCGTCTGGCCATCGACCGACGTTGTCCGTTCATAGCCATCGGCATCTTCGCGGCTCTGCTCAACGCCGATAGCCGCTCCAAGCCCCGCTAGCGCACCCATTCCCGCCATATCGACGATCCGCAGTTCGAAGCTCTTGTCGCCCTGGGTATAGGTACCTTCCGCAGTGCTGCCCATCGGCCCCATTGCCATGCTCTCTGTCGCAGTGCGCTGGAAGGCCCCGATGCTTGCAGGCAGCAATTCCTGCATTTTCGCCGCCGGGATTTCCGGCATCTTTCCTGCTGCAGCATCCTCGGCCTGTTTGCCGATTTCTTCCAGCTTGTTGGAATTAACCGAGCCGACGCCGGGAATTGAAATCGTCACCTCGTCATCGTTGGCCACCGCCCCGGTAAATGCACCGATGCCTGCTGCGCCCAGTCCGACGGCGGCAACCACCATGCCGACAGCCATGGCCACGATCCAGTA
>CAMDQY010000158.1 GCA_945906005.1 Novosphingobium sp. Chol11
GTGCGACGAAATGCACGGCTTGCGCACCGGATCGCACGGCGCTAGCCGCGTGTATCCGCGGACAGGTGGCAGAGCGGTTGAATGCACCGGTCTTGAAAACCGGCGTGGGTGCAAGCCCACCGTGGGTTCGAATCCCACCCTGTCCGCCAACTTCCCTCGCCACAAATCTCTCTGCGCCCGTGGCGAGGTCGGAAAAGCCCGTTGTATTACAGAGTTTCCCCAAACTGGCTCCGCACTGCGCGTGCCGGGGAATGGCCGGATTTCTCTCTGAATGGGCTGATTGTCTCCGGACCTCCGCACTGCGGCGATTTGGTGCGGAACTGAAAACGTCAGTAATTTCAGCATGATTTGAGACCGTCAGGGCGGCAGGTTTGCGAAAGCACCGGCTCTCGAGACAAACCCAGAACGAACCAGTGGCACTGGTGCCGCCGCCCTGGGGGCACCTGGGGTCCTAACGGCGGGCTGCCCGCCACTCCCAAGGCATGTCGAACTGCCCCGACCAGACCCCACGGCTGGCCGCCCGTGCCTGGTCCTCAGCGCGGACGTAGTCCCGCGAGTAGCGCCGATAGGCAACCGCCCAGCCCTGTATGACCAGCCAGCCATTCAGATCCAGGCCGCGGGAGCTGCAAACCGCCACCGTCCTACCGTAGCGATCGGTGTCGCGGGGATCACACGAGACGGTCGATCGCCCGATTTGATCAGACAGAGCCAGAGATGCCTGCTGGCCACAGCGCCACCGCTCGCCGGTCGGACGGGTACAAAGCTGGCGGCTCTCGGGCGCATCAATGCCGTGGAGACGGATACGGACGCCGTGGATTTCGATAGTGTCGCCGTCGATGACGCTGGCTACGCCGGCGATCGGCACGGCCGCCGCAGGGCTGGACGTCGCGAGCGTCCCGACAACAACAACGCCTATGAGCGAGTGGCAAATTGAGCCGACTTGGATCAAAGGCGATTCAGACCCTGAGCAAAACCGCCAAACCTTGTCGCACCACCCGGCCATAGATCAGAGGTTCGGACGCACTTCGCGAACGTAGGTATGCTTGTTGATACCCACATGATGCAGAAAGCTGTTGAACACGCCCCTGCTCACTGGGTCGCGCGTGGGCAAAATGAACGCGCGTTGATCTGGCCCTGTCCACTTTTGGTGGCCGCCCTTACCACCGGACGCATCCAACCTGTGTTGAAAATGCTTTAGTGCCCGCTCAAGCTCACGCCGCGCAGGTACACCAAAAATGCCTGGCTGGCTCTGCAATCGATCGGCGATTGCGCCCGGGCCTACGAAGCGTAGGGGGATATCTGACGGTAGAAATTCATACAATGGATCGCCATTTAGCCAGCCCTCGAGCGGCAGACTGAATCCAGATCGTCCGATTGTTGTCTTGCCGGTGGCTAACTGATTGGCGAAAGTGCGCCACGTGCCAAGTTCATGGCCAAGCCGCCAGTCTTGGTATCCAGGTGGTGATAGATCCAGCGAGGCTTCGACCACGCGGGCCACACCCTCGATGTTCGACGACATGTCAGCAATCACTGCCTGGGTGTCCGGCGCTTTGAACCAGTTCCAGGCCGACCAGTTTGCGAGTGCCTCTTCAAGCCAGCCCGGCGTTTCCCGGAGCGCCTGGTAAACGGTTTCGTTGTAGCGAAGGTAGCGGGGACTCTTGGCGGTGAGTTCCTGCATTGATAGAGCCGCCTCGACGTGCGCGTGGAACATTTCGTGGGCATACGTTAGGCCGAAGGCCAAGAAGCCGGCGAGATTCGATGATCCCTGGACGCGTAGTGACTTGAAGTCGTCGAGATAGCTCAGCGCCAAGTCGTCCAGTTTCCGAGAGTCAAAATAGATACCCCAAGCTTCCTCCGTCCAGACATGGAATGCCTGAAACCAAGCTATGGCTTCGAAACCTTCAGCCTTGGTGTCGGCGCGAACATCGTTCAGGCGTTTGAGATAGTCCTTATCGTCAAGATGCAGTTCGTCCAGCGCATCCTTCAGGTCGATCGGATTCAAGCCAGAGCCATCGACCTCTGTTGCATCCATTGGCGAAAGTGTGCCTTCAACCGGCCTGGGTGGAGCGATCAAAGTCCCTCGCGGCTTTCGTAGCGAGCCGGGCAGCCCCTTCTGCACGGCCCATCTAACCTCGGGGTACGATGGGAGCCCAGTGTGCGGGGACCACGAAACGAGTCCTTCGGACTTCGCGCCAGCAGCCTTCGGAATAAGGCCTGCATAGACGCCGTCGCGGGAAGTTGACCAACCCGATTCCGTGATCGCGGCAATGGCCGCGCGAGCGGTTCGGTCTGTATCGGCATTCGCCGGTAGTCGAAACTTCGCTGCACGCGGCAATAAATGCAGCAGTCTTTCGACGGTCAAGATGGGTCGTGACCAATGTCTAGGTGCCCTGAAACTCCAATCAGGAACATCCCTATAGTTCTCATTTTCGCGGAGTCTATCGAGGAAATCTTTGTGGTTCTGGTCCGCAAAATCTTCGGACTCTTCGAATTGGGTGACTTCGGCCTGGTATGCCAGAAACAACTTATCAGCTTCATCCTTCAGTGCCGGGGCAATCCATGCGTCCGGGGAGAGCGCTCTGTTCCAACAGACGGCCACACACAATTTCGTGCCGCCGGGAAGAACGAAAACACCATGGCAATGGGCATGCACCCTAGTGCCGAGACTGACAGTGGGCGGCCTTAGTTTGGCAGGCTTCCAAACAGCAGTTCCCAAATGACGGCGAAGCGATCCCTCTACATTGCACAAACGAACTGTAGCGAGCGCCAGCCTCATTTGAGCATGCGTCGGAGTAACATCTAGAACGCCCGTCGAGATAAATTCGACAATATCCGGGTCGCTGACTGACGCCTCAACTAGGAAAATATCCGGTTCGATCATCCACGCAAAGCTCGGCGTTATCCAACTTTGCATCTGTTTCAATCTATTGGTGTCCCTGACCATACGATCACCTCGTGCCCTTGCGATAGATGCGGCCCTTGGCCGTGCCGTGGTCATGGAGGACGGTCACGACAGTGCCTGTGCACTCGTCAACGATCAGGGTCACGTTCTTTATGCGATCCATAGCGCCTCGAAGGTCCTGGCAAACATCTGAATCGAAGTACTGCGCTCGCGCCAATCGAATAGCGACGCAACCACCTCCGACTGGAACCTCAAAATCCGCCAAGTCTATCAATGTGCGGACAGAAGTTTTTCTAACGCCACGCTGCTTTGCGCGAATTTCCGCATGATTGGACATTCGGCAAAATCGCCGGGACACTTCTTTCGGTGACAATTGAAAAATTTCGCTGATCCCGGCCCTAGAAGTGGCTGCACTGCTGCCACTAGCTTGGGCGGCCGCCGATCGACTATTCATCACCAGCACCTTCGCTGACGACGCCTGAAAAGCGATGAGCAGTTCCCAACTGGATCGCCGGACCGCCCTTGCCCACAGGGGCGCTGGGGCCCTTCCCGTAGATTGATCCCCAGCTCTTCAATCCGGCGAGGCGCTTGGAGCCCAAAATCGCCTCTTGCTCAGGGGCGTAATAGTCGAACCAGGGCAGCCCCCTTTTCTCATAGTCTTTTTGCGATGGAGGTTCAGTCGGTACCGGACCACCAGAGATCTCCGCCCATTGCACCGCGTCGACCAGATGAACAAAGCAGCGGCTGCCTGCATATTGGTCCCATGCGTCCACCCCATATGGATCGGCGTAGATTTCTTGGTGCATGCGGCCACCGCCGCCCAAGCCCATGGACCTCATTGGCTCAGATTCTACCCTTTCGGCCATTGAGTAAAGCACATCAGGACGTCTCATTTCGAACGCCACTTCATACGTATTGAAGTCGTGCTGTGACGATATCTTCGCGAGTTCTGTAACCTGGCTGTTCCATCGATCAAGAAGCTCACGCAGTTGGGCTACGATATGTTCGTGGTCAGTCATATCATCGGGTGCACCAAGTTCGCCCGCCCGGCGAAGGCTGTGCTCGATCTCCGCCAACGTGGCCATTGAGGCTTTCGTCGCAGAACGCGCCCGGTCTGAAAACTCCAGAAAGGGCGAGAGCGCTTCACGAAGCCGCTCAATGCGCTGCCTCCGTTCATGGGCGCGCGCCTTTGCTTCACGAGCTCGCTCCGCCTTTTCACGGGCGCGGAGAATGTCCAGGTAACGCTCTGCCTTCATCGGGTAGGCGATAATCTGGAGCCCTCCGAATTCGGCCTTTCCCGTCAACTGTTCCTCCGCTGAGAATCCCTCGCCGAGACGCTCGGCTACGAATTGACGGATGATGCCTTTCGAGATGGCGAAGCCATCGATCCAAGGCTGCGCGGGGATCACAACGTAATCCTGTTCCTCCGCACACAAAGCCGGGGACCAGGCCCCTCCCGTCAACGCATTTACCTTGCCGGCGGCGACCTTGATCGCAAACGGGTAGGCGCCGCCGGATGACCGGCGGCTGCCGCCCTTGAAGTTGATCCACATCGCCTCCGACCGGTGCATCGGCATCATTATGCCGCCGCGGCGCAGCGTTACCTCGTCGAGACCTGAAGAAAAATCTTCGACGTGGCGAAGGGGGAAGCAGCCCAATCCAGCCGGCAGAGCATGCACCTTTTCGTCGTCCGGTATTCGCAATGTCCGCTGAAATTCCAGCCGTGTATGGGCGTCGGGATGAACATTCGGACAGCGAATGTCGAGCACGTCGTCTTCAAGTGTAATCATCGCTTTATTCCCCTACCAATCGCCATCGCGGACTTCCCGCACCACCCTTAGCAACGCATCCGTCGGCGCATCGCGTAGGCCACGTATCAGCTCAGCAAACGCCACCGGGTGGCGGCGAATAAGCTCAAGCAAATCACTCGAAACCTTCCCACCAAGAGCAAGGAGAGCATCTCTGTCCTCCCCAAGGACCTCGGCAATTCTGCCGATGGCCTCCTCCGAAGGCGGGGGGACCTCATCTCGCTCAATCTTGCTGAGGTAGGCCGGCTCAATGCCAACGCGCTTGGCCACCTGCCGAACGGAGTAGGCCCGGTCTTTAAGTCGCAAGGCCTCGCGTTGGCGCCGAAGATATGAGCCGAAAGAGTTCATGTGTCATACCTACTACACATTTGCTACTGAGTCAAGGCGGCAGTCATGTACTCGAGTGTCGACGGTTTTCGACCGACCTTCGCGGCGCGGTTGGCCTAACGGTATAGGGCCGCCCGCTGCTCGGCCCACACCACCGGAAACCCCGTCAGCAGGCCGGCCATCGTCATACCGGTCGGCTGTCGCCCCTCCATAATCGCCTCGATGATCTCGGGCGCCAGTAGCGTCAGTCGCAACACACGGCCCACATATGACGCGTTGATTTTCTCCGCCGCGGCGACCTCCTCGATGGATGCATGGACCCCGGTCTCGATCAGCTTTCGCCACCGGAACGCCCGGGCGATGGCCTTGATCATGGTATTGTCGACCCGCGCCCTGGGGGCTGCCCAGATGGGTTGTCCGCCATCGGGGGCGAGGATCAGCTTGCGGCCTCCGCGCTTGCGGATCTGCATGGGAATGCGGACCGTGAAGGTGTCGGTGGCGCTCATGCGGCGATCCTCTGCACGGTGCTGACGCTGGCTAGCTCGGCGGCCAGGGAGGAGAGCCCGTCATTGCGCAGGCGGATCGCCACCTCGTCCGGGTGGATGTCGACCCGATCGACCAGCAGCTGGATTACGCGGGCCTGCTCGCCGGGGAACAGCTCCTCCCAGAGGGGATCAAGCTGGATCAGGGCCTCGCGCATCTCCTGCTCGGTCAGGTCGTCATCATGGCGATGACCCTCGCGCCACGCCGCGACGATCACCTCCGGCGCGCGCAGCATGTGACGCACCTGCTCGATCACCGCGGCCTCGATCTCTCCGGCTGGAACCCGGGCGATCGCGCTGGAACCAGCCCCGTGGTTGATGACAGTCTGGCTGACGTAGTAGCGGTAGAGCCGCCCAGACTTGCGGGTGTGGGCCGGTGACATCGCCCGGCCGTCAGGACCGAACACCATTCCTTTCAGCAGCGCCGGCGTTGTGCGGCGGCTGTTTTTCGCTCGGGTGCGGGGACTGATCGCGATGATCGAGTGGACCTTGTCCCACAGCGCCTCGTCTATGATCGCCTTGTGTTCGCCCGGGTAGCTGGTTCCCTTGTGGACCGCCTCGCCTCGATAAACCCGGTTGCGGAACAGTTTGTAGATCTGGCCCTTGTCGATCGGCCTTCCGCTCTTGCTGCAAAGCCCCTGGGCGTTGGCGTCGCGTACCAGCGCGACGACCGAGCCCAACTGGGCGAACCGCTCGAACAAACCACGCACCACTGCGGCCTCGGCCGGGTTGATGACCAGCTTGCGGTCCTTGACGTCGTA
>CAMDQY010000159.1 GCA_945906005.1 Novosphingobium sp. Chol11
TGATCCTCAGGGTTTGCGCTGTCCGTCTTGCGATCCAGCGCGCTTGTTGGGCACAAGGCTCTGCTCTCGTGCCTTTCGAGTCAATACGTACGTGACTCGGCGCCGCATGTTCCGTAAATATGGATTGTGCGATTGAGGGTCATTGCCGCTTTCAATTCGGCGGCAGCCCGATAGCCTTCACAACTAGAACAGACAAAAGGCGGGTGAGCGATGGAATATGACCTGATCGTGCGCGGCGGCACTGTCGTCGATGGTACCGGGCTACCGCGACGCCGCATCGACGTTGGCGTCAAGGACGGCAAGATCGCGCGGATGGCGCGGCTCGACGGCGACACCGCCAAGGAAGAGATCGACGCCACCGGGCGGATCGTCGCGCCCGGCATTGTCGATGCCCATACCCATTACGACCCGCAGATCACGTTCGATCCCTATGCGACGATGTCGTGCTTCCACGGCGTCACCACGGTGCTTGCAGGCAACTGCGGGTTTTCGGCCGCACCGGTGCGCGCGGCTGATCGCGAGTATATCAAGAACATTTTTGCCAGGGTCGAAGACATGGACCCTATCGCGCTCAACGGCGTTCGGTTCGACAAGTTCGAGACTTTCGATGAGTTTATCTCGATACTGCAAGGAAATCTCGGCATAAATTTCGCCTGCTACGTCGGTCACTCCAACGTCCGACGCTGGGTAATGGGCGAGGATGCATGGCAGCGCGAAGCGACGCCCGAGGAAATAGCATCGATGTGCGAGATCGTCTCCGAAGCGATGCGCGCCGGCGCGGCGGGTTTCTCGACCTCGTTGCTCGGCACCCACCTCGACACCCAGAACCGGCCCGTCCCCTCGCGCCTCGCCAGCCGCGCAGAACTGCTGGCGCTCGCCGAAGCGGCGGGCAAGGCTGGCAGCGGTTCGATCTGTTTCCTGCCCGAAGGCACGATCCGCGGCCAGTCGAGCGAGGATCACGACATGATCGTGGCACTCGCCAAGGCCAGCGGCCTGCCGGTGATCGTCCAGGGGCTTGGCGGCAAGAGCAAGATCGACGTGCCCGGTTCGGGCTGGCCAGCGGCGAAGGAACGACTCGACGAGGCGCAGGAAGCGGGCACGCCGTTCTATTCGATGCTGATCGCCCGCCCGTTCGACCGGCAGGTGGCCTTCGACGGGACCAACCATCACTGGCAGGCCTGCGGGCTGTGGCACGCGATGACGCGCATGCCGATCGAAGGGCGGCGGGCGCTGCTCAGGGACAGCGAGGCGCGCGAGCAGATGCGCTTCGGGATCGAAAACCCCAATACCGACGCTTCGAAGGGCACGATCATACCTGCGCCGCAGTGGCCGGTGGTGTTCGTCGAAAGCTCGCCGACGCTTGGCGAGGAGAAGCACCAGAACAAGTCCATCGCCCAGCTTGCCAAGGAAGCAGGCAAGGCACCGGGCGATTTTGCTCTCGACCTCGCGCTCGCCGACGATTTTGCCACCAAGCTGCGCTGGCGAATGACCGGGCCCGAATGGGACGCTTCGGTCGCCGCGACGATGACCGATCCGCGCATGCTGATCGGCACTTCGGATGGCGGCGCGCACCTTGCCAAGGACGATCAGGCCGACTGGTCGAGCTATTTCCTCGGCGTCTGGGTGCGCGATCGCAAGATCTGGTCGCTGGAGGAAGGCGTCCGCCAGATCACGCAGGTCCCCGCCGGGATCCTTGGCTTCCACGACCGCGGCACGTTGAGAGTGGGCGGCTGGGCCGACATCATGGTGTTCGACGAGGACGAAATCGGCCCGTTGCGCAAGGAATTCGTCCATGACCTGCCGGGCGGCGTCGGCCGCTACAAGGCCTATGGCAGCGGCGTCTATGCCACGATCGTCAACGGCGAGCCGATCGTGCTCGACGGCGAACTCACCGGCAGGCTGCCGGGCGCCATTGTGACACCGGCGTAGGAGAAGGCGATTGACCGACAAGACAGATTTTCCGGGCCCGCGATTCCGCCATGCCGACGAAGTCGAATGGCTTGAGGTGAGAGCCCAGCTTCATGGCGACAAACGCGTCTCGGTCCGGGAAAAGTGGCTCGAAGTCAGCCCCAAATGCATGACCTTGGTTGGCCGCTACGAGCCCGGCATGATTGTCCACAAGCACGGACACAACAGCCATCACGCCATCTATGTGATGAAGGGCTCGATGATGTGCGGCGACCAGTTGTGCACGCCGGGAATGCACATCACTCTGGACGAAGGTTCAGCGCTGGGCCCCATCGTCGCCGGGCCGGAAGGCGTCGAGATGTTCGAGGTCTGGTTTGGCGATCCCAGATCATGGGCGGCCGATCCGGAAGGTTTCGATACCTTGCTCGCGGAAAAGGGAATCACGAAACTCCCTCACCCGCCTCTCAAACTTCCCGACTGGGTCAAGTTTGACGACACTTGAGGATTAGGCCGCGCCATAATGCAGCCTGACTGACGGCAAAACTTGACAAGGCGCAAAACATCAAAGCACATTTTCATCAGAGAGCGGCGGACAGGGACGCTCAATCGAGAGGACAGACGCGATGACCGAGAGCTATTCCGACGAGCCCTATATCTGCATCACCGCAGATTCGCACGCGGGTGCCAATCACGCGACCTATCGCGAATATCTCGATCCCGCCTACCGCGACCGGTTCGACGAGTTTCGCTCGGGCAAGAAGAGCGGGATGATGGCGCTGCAATCGAAGAAGCACAAGAACTGGGAGACCGAGGTGCGCCTTGCCGACCTCGACGATGACGGCACCTGCGGCGAGATCATCTTTCCCAACACCGTGCCGCCGTTCTATCCGGCCGCGTTCCACCTCTCGCCCCCGCCCAAGCCGGAGGTCTACGAACTGCAACTGGCTGGCGCGCAGGCGCACAACCGCTGGTTGAAGGACTTCTGCGACGAAGCGCCCGAGCGCCGCGCCGGCATCGCGCTGATGCACCTCAACGACATCGACGAGGCTATCAAGACGGTCGAATGGGTGGCGAAGAACAATCTTCGCGGCGGCGTGCTGCTGCCGGCCCCGCCCGACGACATGTGGAACGTCGTGCCGCCACTGATGAGCCGCGAATATGATCGCCTCTGGGCCGCCATCCAGGACCACGATATTACCGTCAACCAGCATTCTGGCGGCGGCGCGCCCGACTACGGCGGGCACCCCGGCTCGATGGCGCTGTGGTTCAACGAGATGATGTTCTGGTCGCAGCGCAGCTTCAAGAGCCTGATCTGGGGCGGCGTGTTCGAGCGGTTCCCCAAACTGCGCTTCATCGTCACCGAGGCGGGCTGCGACTGGGTGCTGCCGGTCATCAGCGAGATGGACGGCATCTGGCGCTCGATGCGGCACGGAAACGCGGGCGAATTGCATTTCGACGAGGCTGACGTTCTGCCCGAATCGCCTAGCTTCTATGCCAAGCGCAACTGCTATTACGGCGCGAGCTTCCCCGGTCGCAACGAGATCGACGGCCGCTACGAACTGGGCGTCGAGCATGTGCTGTGGGGCAGCGACTATCCGCACCTCGAAGGCACCTATCCCGATTCGCGTCTGGCGATGCGCGTGGCCTTTCACGACCTGCCCGAGGACGAAGTGCGCGCGATGCTCGGAGGCAACGCGGCCAAGCTCTACAATTTCGACATGGAAGCGCTCAAGCCGCTAGCGGCGAAGCTGGGCATCATGCCCAAGGACGTGGCGCGGCCGCTGGGCGCCAACGAAATCCCCGAAGACGTGCGCGCACCCTTGTTGCGCAAGACCCGCAAGGAACTGCGCGGCGAGGAATATGAAGTCGTCGGTCTGCACTAGGTCTTCATTGGGGCCGTCCCCCGCCCGGTTGACCGTCAATCGGCGGGGTTGTGCTTCTGGACGAAGCGCATCGCCTCTTCGAGCATCTGCTTGCGGGTTGCCGCCTTCGAGAGCCAGTGATCTTCCTCGCTCAGCGTGACGAATTCATGCGGCTTGCCCGCATTCCTTAGCGCGTCAGCCATCCGTGTGCTTTGATCGAAGGCTACCATCGTGTCATCCTTGCCATGGATCAGCAGAATCGGTGCATCGGCGTCGGCCGCATGCTTGCGCGGTGAAACTTCCGCGAAGTTCGACCTGCCTCCGCTCCGAGCGCCTCGAGATAGTTGCGGCGCGCCATCCTGTTCTTGCCGCTCTAGACGAAATTGAGCCGATACATGTCCTCAAGATCGCTCACCGGCGCAACCGCCGCCGCACAGCGATAGAGACCTTTCTGCAAGGTCACGCCCGCCAGCGCCACAAATCCGCCGTAGCTGCCGCCCATGATGCATGCCCGGTTCGGATCGGCGATGCCACGCTTAACGAGTTCGGCCAGACCATCCGATATGTCGGTCTGCATCTTGCGCCCCCATTGACCGTCGCCGGCAGCGCGAAACGTCAGGTCGTGGTTGGTGGAGCCGCGAAAGTTGGGCTGAAACACCGCATAGCCGCGCGAGGCGAATGCCTGTGCCCACCAGTCGAACGTCTCGATATCGTGCGCCGACAGGCCTCCGTGCGGCAGCATCACGACCGGAAGATTTTTCGGTTCGCGGCCCGGCGGAAGCGTCAGTATGCCGTCCAGTTCAAGCCCGTCGTCCGCCTTGTATTCCACCGTCGAAATCGGGCCGATCTGGTCCAGGTGGATCGAGGGTCGCTCGTATCCGATCGCATCGGCCCGCAACTTCGCCATGTCGATGGTGTAATAGGTTCCGCTTTCGCCGTTGCCGCGGGTCAGGACGATGATCTCATCGCCTGCCCAATCCAGCCCACGGACCTTCATATCGCCGATCGGCGTGGCCGAAATCAAAGAACCGTTTTCAGTAACGAGCGGCTGCCGCTCCTGCTTGATCCGGCTGATCGCGGCAATACGGTTGCCGTTGTGCGAAATGGCCATGTCTTCCCCGCCGGGAAGATCGCCATAGGCGCTTAGCGGGGCCGGCTCATTCGCGAACGAGGGTGTCGACAAGGTAAGCAAGGCAACAAGAAGCCCCGCCAAACTAGTCCTCATTCCTCAGTCTCCGCCTGTCATCGCCTAGCTACGCGATATCAAGGCCGAAGAACCGCGAGGCTGTATCTGCAAACACGCTCGCTTTTTCCTCCCCAGACGCCCCCGCGCAGACTCGCTTGAAGGCATTCCACAGCGTCGAATAGCTGCCCGATCCGCCGTCGGTCGGGTAGTTGCTTTCGAACATGCAGCGATGCGCTCCGAACGCCTCGATCGCGGTTTCGAACCACGGTCGCCACTCGTCGGCCAGTTGTTTCGAGGTGGCGGGCGGTGACTGCCGGAATGAAGGAAAGCCGTTGATTGGCATACCGAGTCCGCCGAGCTTGATCGTCACGTTGGGGCACTCGGCCAGCACGGCAATGTTGGCCTTCCAGCGCGCGTAGACCTCATCGCTTCGGCCTGCATAATGTCCCGTGCCGAGCGGCGCGCCGGTATGATCGAGCACAATCTGTTGTTCCGGAAAAGCGCGCGCAAGCTCGACCAGTTGCGGGATCTGCGGCTCAAGCAACCAGGCGTCGTAGGTCAGGCCGAGTTCGCCGAGCACGGCAAACCCCGCGCGAAACTGCGGCTCGGCCATCAGTGCCGGATTGCCGTGCGAAAACATCGCGACATGAGGATCGTGGGTCAGGTGGTTGCGGATGCCCTTGAAGCGTCCTCCCCCAGCCGCGATCTGCGCTTCGAGAACATCGCGCACCGCTCCGCCCAGCATCAGTTCGGCATAGCCGACGATCCCTGCGCATGCGCGCACCTTGCCGAACCTTCCGCTGGCGTAGATCGCCGCGACGCCATTGGCGGATTCGACCTCGCCCACCACGCGCATCGGATCGGCGGCATCGGCGCGGTACATCGAGCCGCACTCGGCATAGACAGTGGCGACCACATTGTGCCCGCCGGTCAGGTCCTCGTGCAGCTCGTCGAACAGGTAGCGCGGGATCTCGCGGCGCACATGGTTGAACGGGTTCTCGTCGCCCTGCCGCGCCGCGGTATCGGCAGGCGTCTCCAGCCAGAGGTGGTGGTGCGGATCGACGATCGGCAGATCGGGCTCAAGCGCCTCTTCGGGCGAGAGCTTCGCCATGGCTAAAGGCTGGTCCCCGGCCACGGCTGCGTATCGAGCACGGTGACTCGCTGGAGATGGCGGAACTGGCCGGGATAGTCGAACGCGGCATAGTGCTGGGTGGAGCGGTTGTCCCACATCACCACGGTGTTCTCCTGCCACGTGACGCGGCACTGGTTTTCGGGCACCCGCGCCCGGTCGGACAGCAGCTTGATCAGCGCATAGCTCTCGTCG
>CAMDQY010000160.1 GCA_945906005.1 Novosphingobium sp. Chol11
CTGATGTCGTTCGTCTGGGATCACCTGGCGCGTAATCCAGAGCTCCAGCGGGTGCTCGCCGAAAATCCCGCCCGCATCCGTGATGCCGTCGAGGAGTTCTGCCGCCGCTTTCCGGTGGGCACCAATACGCGCCTTACGGCCCGCGATACCGAGATCGACGGCGTGACCATCCGGGCAGGCGATCTGGTGACGACGCCGCAGATCCTGCACGCTATCGACGACAGGGAATACCCCGATCCGCTCGTGTTCGATATCGACCGCCAGACCGGTGGCTATTCCTCGTTCGGACATGGCGTTCACCGTTGTCCCGGCTCGTTCCTCGGCAAGGTCGAACTGCGTGTCGCACTGGAAGAATGGCTTGCAGCAATCCCCCAATTCGGGATCGCACCCGGAGCCCGGGTGAAAGTGACACCAGGAGTTACCGCCGGTATCTTCAGCCTGCCGCTTTTTTGGCCAGTGGCGGGCGGCGCCTGAATTGGTCAGGGTAACTTTCACCGATCATCTGGGCAGCAAGGTTGCGATCGACCACGCGCCGGGTTGCAGTGTGATGGAAGCTGCGGTTGAAAACGAAATCTCCGGCATTGAGGCGCAATGCTATGGGGCCGCCGTGTGCGGCACCTGCCACGTCTATGTCGAGGAGCGATGGTTCGAGGCGACCGGCAGCAAGGGCGAATGGGAACAGGCGATGCTTGATGCCCTGCCTTTGGCCCGCCCTGGCTCGCGGCTCGCCTGCCAGATCGTGCTTTCGGACCAGCTCGACGGCGCGGAATTCGAGTTTCCGGAAAGACAGGAGTCACTCGAATGACCGCAAAAACCGCCGGCGATGAAAACGAACTGCGCTTCGATGGGCGCGTCGCGCTGATCACCGGGGCAGGGCGCGGGATGGGCCGCAAGCACGCCGAGGAACTGAGCGCGCGCGGCGCAACCGTGGTCGTCTGCGATCTGGGCACCACCATCGACGGCAGCGGCGTCGACGAAAGCGTCGCCCATTTGGCGGTCGAGGAACTGGTCGCGGCTGGCGGCAAGGCGAGCGCTTACAGTGCCGATCTTACTACCGAGCAAGGCGCGCGCGGCGCCGTTCGCCATGCTCTTACCGAACACGGCCGCCTCGACATCGTGATTCACAACGCCGGATTTGCGCGCAGCGTTCCCTTCGCGCAGAGCAGGATCGAGGATCTCGACGATCTCTATGCGATCAACACCCGCGCAGCTGCCCTGATCGTCAGCGAAGCTTGGCCGACGATGGTGGCGCAACAATTCGGCCGCGTGGTGTTCGTCGGCTCGACGGCGATGTACGGCATGTCGGACGCAGTCTATTATGCCGCGATCAAGGCGTCATACCTGGGCCTTGCCCGCAGCCTTGCCGAAGCCGGGCGCGATCATGGCATCAAGGTCAACCTCATCGGTCCAAGCGCGGTCAGCCGCCTTGCCGACACTATGGACGACTCCGAATTCAAACGCTGGTTCTTCGAAACGATGAAGCCCGAACTGGTCACCGCTTTGGTCGTCTGGCTCGCGCATCAAGGCACGGAAGTAAGCGGGGAAAGCTTCGCTGTGGCGGGAGGGCGGGTCGCGCCGATCCTGATCGGCGAAGCAAGCGGTTTCATCGACCCGCACTTGACCCCCGAGCGAATTGCCATGGCCATGTCCGCAATCGAGGACCACTCGGGCTTCGAGCCTTTTGCCGACTACGTATCGTCGGCCGCGCGCCTGATGGAGCTGCTTGGCTATTCACCGAGCGAGGCGCTCTCGACACTGAGCTTCCAGGATCCCGATCTCGGGAAGCCATGCGCTCGATCGATTTGAACGCAGCGAGATCTCGAGGAGGCTGCCAATGTCCGGCGATGCCCTGATCGCGGTGCTTGCGGACGAGAATGGCGATCAGGTTGCTTGAGGATGAATGCACTGGTGCACCGTCAGGGCCGCATCAGATAACCGCCGTTCACGCTGATGTTCTGTCCAGTGACCCAGCTGGCCTCATCGGATAACAGAAACGCGACCATGGCCGCGACATCGGTTGGACGACCGAGCCGCGTGCTGCTCGTCCGATCGAGATAGGCCTGCTTCACCTCGTCGGGCATCATATGATCGCCATCGTCTGCAAGGATTAGCCCCGGAGAGACGACATTGGCGCGCACGCCTTCCCCTTCCGTATCGATGCGCCACCGACCGCATCAGAGAATTGAGTCCAGCCTTCGACATCCGATAGAAGTACTGGTACTTTCCTTGGGTATAAACGCCGTCGGTGGACGTAAAGACGATCGCGCCGCCCCCGCGTTTGAGCAGTTCCGGCACCGTCAGGCGGGTGCAGATCAGGCTGCCCCTCAAGTTCACGGCCATCGTCTTGTCGAACAGCGCAATGTCGGTGTCGATGATGTCGCCATCGATAGCCGCGAGACCGGCGTCAGCTACGTTTTGATGAACCAGATCGATACCGCCGTACCGGGTCGTTGCTTCGGCTACCACACTGGCGACCTGTTGCTCGCTGCTGATGTCACACGGCACGGTGACGGCCTCGCCGCCCGCACTGCGGATCGTTTCGCTAACGGCATGCGCCAAGTCCCTGGCAATGTCTGCGATCACAACCCTTGCGCCTCCAGCAGCGAGACGCTCGGCGGTTCGGGCGCCGATTCCGCGTGCCCCGCCAAAGCAGATTGCCACCTTGCCGCTGAAGCTGTTCATTCCGGCATTCCCTTTCCCAAATTCACATCCGACATTGCTGCCGGCGCGCCATCCCGGTGCGCTTGCAATCATGCAGCTCTCGCGGGCTTGGCCGCCTCCCCGCTATTGCACTGGTGAGGCTACCTGCGAAGCTTGGCGAACCTCGAAGTCCTCCATCTTCGGCGCGGCAAGGCTTTGCTGAAGTTCCGGCAGGGTTACCGCATCGTAGGCCGGGGTGCCGGTGTGATCGAGATACCAGGACTGGCAGCCGCCGGTCGCCCAGACCGAATTGCTGGCTCGCTCGCGCACCTCGGCCAGCCATTCGCGCGCCTTGTCCTCGCGCGGGGCGATCAGCACGCCTTCGCTCGCGACTTGCGAGAGCAGCTGGTCGACGTATGCCCACTGTGTCTCGACAATGCCGACGATCGAGGCGCTACCCCCCGGCGAGGACGGACCGTTGAGCATGAAGAAGTTGGGCATGTGCGGGATCGATACCGAGCGGTAGGTCAACGGCAGTTCGGACCACACCTCGTCGAGCGTGATCCCGTCCTCGCCGGTCAGTTCCATCGGCCGGATATAGGCATGCGCGTCGAACCCCGTGGCATAGATGAGCACGTCGCACTCATGTAGCGCACCATCGATAGTGCGCACGCCCTGCGGCTCGATCTTCTCGATACGCTCGCTGACGATCGAAACGTTAGGGCGCTGCACTTCCTCGAACCACGTTTCCGACATCACCAGCCGCTTGCAGCCGACATCGTAATCCGGGGTCAATCGCGCGCGAAGTTCGGGATCGCGGATCCTCAGCAATGCGTCGGAGCACACCTTGTCACGCTCGGCACGCCCCTCCTTTGTCTCGAAGGCGAGCGCACCGCGCGAATTACTGAAATCGAGCAGTTGCTGATAGGTCTGGCGAAGGTAGGAAGGCGAGAGGCGAAAGGCGAGCCGCTTCCACCATGGCACCGGCGCATCCTCGACCGGGAACACCCACTGCGGAGTACGCTGGAACTGTTTGATGTGGGCCACTTCGCCCGCAATGGCGGCGAGCACCTGCACACCAGACGAACCGGCACCGATCAGGCCGATTCGCTTGCCCTTGATCGATATGCCGTTGTCCCAGCGTGCGGTATGGAACGAGGACCCGGCGAAAGTTTCCTTGCCGGGTATGTCGGGCAGCTTGGGATCGCGCAGGCGACCGGCGGCAGCGATGACGACATCGGCGTCGTAAGACTCGCCGTCATTCGTGGTGACTGTCCATCGAGCACCGTCGAACACCGCGCTTTCGACGCCCTTGCCATACTCGATATGACCGAGCACGCCGTGGCGACGGGCGACATCGTGATAATAGCGCCAGATGTCCGGCCCCTTGGCATAGCGGGTCTTCCACGCCGGATTGGGCGCAAACGAGTAGACATAGACGTGCGCCGGCACGTCGTAGGCGACGCCGGGATAGACATTGTCGCGCCAGGTTCCGCCGAGCGTCTCGGCCCTCTCGAGGATGACGAAATCGTTCCAGCCACGCTCGCGCAACTTGATCCCGGCGAGAATCCCCGAGACGCCCGCGCCGATGATGACGATGCGCGGGCCGGTGCGCCTCGACATCTCGTTCCGTGAACTTTCCGCCTTCAAAGGCTGGCCGACCTGAGCATCCATCTTCCCGTTCAATCCTCTAGATATTTTCTCGACGCGAAATGGCTTCGCGGGACTCTCACTGAAACGTCAATAGGAAACCGGCGCGTTGAAGCGATGATGCTCCGGCTTTGACCCGAACAGGCAAGGTTCTCCAATTCGTCCCTCACGCTACTCGTGATGCGGCAGGATCTTGGCGATCTGGGAGTTGTACTTGACCTAACGGACGATGCTCAGCGTCTCGACGCTGCGCACACCGGGCAGGATGTACATTGCATCAAGCGACGAATTCGGCGGATCTGCGCTCATGACGTCGCCGATGACGAGAATGTTGTGCGTGCCGGCTGTGATGATGACGCACGCTGCGCTCGGCAGCTTGGCCAACCCGGTCCGCAAGCACGTCAGGAACCTCCGCAACGTCGATGAAGACCTGGCCAAGCGCGTTGCCGCCGGGCTGGCGATGGCGTTCCCTGCCGCATCCACCCCTGCCAGCAAGCCGTTCGACATGAAGCCTTCGGACGCGCTGTCGATCGTCAAGCAGGGCGATCCGCCAATGACAGGCCGCAAAGTTGCGATCCTGTTCGACGAAGGCTCGGGCAAGGCCGAGATAGACGCGCTGACGGCAGCGGTTCAAAAGGCCGGTGGCGCCGTCTTTACCATTGCACCCAAGGTGGGCGGCCTGAAGCTCAGGGGCGGCACGATGAAGGCCGATGGCCAGCTCGCCGGATCGCCATCGGTGCTGTTCGATGCGGTTGCGGTTGTTTTGCATCCGGACGCCGCCGAAAAGCTGACTCGCGAAGGTGCCGCCGTTCAGTTCCTGATGGATGCGTTCGGTCACGTGAAGACTATCGGCCACAACCCTGGTGCGCAGGCATTGCTCGACAAGGCTGGGGTCGTGCCTGACGCAGGCGTGGTAGCACTGGCTGAGTTCGCCAAGATAGCACCCAAGCGTCATTGGGACCGTGAACCTAAAGTGAGGACGCTGGCTTGAGGCTACGGATGCGGACTCATGTTTTCAGTCGGACGAACAGGCACCAAGGTTATGCGCATTGATACTGGCCGGGATTGACTTGCCGCACGCCGAGTTGGCCTGAAAACGGCGCCGCGATCCGTTTCTGCACCAGGCGCGCATCGAGCTGATGCACGGCAGCGACCGCCTGACTGTGTTCAGCATGCCGATCTGTCCTCAAATGCACCAATCACTGATTTCGGACACAGTGTGGGGCGCGGCATCGTCCTGTTCTCTTGGGCGCGAGCCCCGAGGACGTATGTTTGCAACATTCCCGGGAGCTACGCGGGAGCATTAAGACGGCGCGCCGCAATAGGGGGCCGGTCGGGCCAATAACTGCCTTCTGCAGTTCAAGTTACATTGGCCCCTGCCGGCTCGGTTGGAACTTCAATTTCTATGATCTGAATCGCTTCAGTATTGTCTCCGAACGGTAGAACCTCGTCCACCTCTGCCCCGAGCATCGCTTGGCTAAGCGGCGATTTGAACGAAATCATCCCCAATGCCGGGTCAGCCTCGTCGTCTCCGACAAGCCTGAATTGCCGAGGTTTTCCACTAAGGAGGATACGCACCTGCGTTCCGAATTCGACCTTGTCGCCGACCGGAATTGGCGCCAGTTCCGCCGTTATCCGACGCGTTTGCCAGTACCGCAGGTCTCGCTTGATCGCTGCCGTGGACGCCTCATCCACCGCAGCGGACAGATCGGCTTCCAGTTGGGCGATGCGAAGTTCGATCAGTGCAAGGCCGCGCGAGGTTACGAGGTTTGGCCCTGCGGGAACCGGAAGCTCGAATTTCGGCTCAAGATGCTCTTCATCACTCTCTCGGCGGAAAGCCACACTCATATCAAATCGCCTCGACAATGCGGGAGTGGACAGTCGGCTGCCCGTTGGGAACCGCTCCCGGCATTGCAACTTCCGGATCG
>CAMDQY010000161.1 GCA_945906005.1 Novosphingobium sp. Chol11
ACTGGGACCCCAAGCTCAAGACCGCGATTTCCGATCTCGAAGTCGAAACGCGCGAGGTTCAGGGTCATTTCTGGCACTTCCGCTATCCGCTGGCCGATGGGGTGAAGCTCGATAGCGGCGCGGACCATATCGTGGTGGCGACGACGCGGCCCGAGACAATGCTGGCCGATATGGCGGTGGCGGTGAACGCCGACGATCCGCGGTATCAAAGCGTCATCGGCAAGTTTGTCTCGCTGCCGATCACCGGGCGGCTGGTGCCGATCGTGGCCGACGAACACGCCGATCCGGAGCTTGGCTCGGGCGCGGTGAAGATCACGCCGGGTCACGATTTCAACGACTTCGAGGTGGGCAAGCGTACGGGGATTGCACCTGCCGACATGCTCAACATGTTCGATGCCGAGGCGCAAGTCGTGCAGACCGCCGATGGTCTGATCCCGGCGGACCTGGTCGGCATGGAACGGTTTGCCGCGCGCAAGGCGGTGGTCGCGCAGATGCAAGCGCTGGGCCTGCTCGGCGAGGTTGAGGACCGCGTGGTCGCCACGCCGTTAGGTGATCGCGGCGGCGTGGTTATCGAACCCTGGCTGACCGACCAGTGGTATGTCGATGCCGCCGAACTGGCCAAGGCACCGATACAGGCGGTGAAGGACGGCCGCATCGAGATTATCCCGAAAACGTGGGAAAAGACCTGGTCCAACTGGATGGAGAACATCCAGCCGTGGTGCGTCTCGCGCCAGCTATGGTGGGGCCACCGGATACCGGCGTGGTATGGAGAGGACGGCTCGATCTACGTCGCCGAAACCGAGGAAGAGGCGAAAGCCCTCGCCGGCGGCAAGCCGATGACTCGCGACGAAGACGTCCTCGACACCTGGTTCTCCTCGGCGCTGTGGCCGTTCGCGACGCTCGGCTGGCCCGACGAAACCGCGCTGGTCGGTCGCCATTACCCCAACGACATCATGATCTCCGGTTTTGACATCCTGTTCTTCTGGGATGCGCGCATGGCGATGCAGGGCATGCATTTCATGGGGAACGTGCCGTGGAAGCGGCTCTATCTCCACGGCCTGGTGCGCGCGGCGGACGGCCAGAAGATGTCCAAGTCCAAGGGCAACGTCGTCGATCCGCTGGTCCTGATCGACCAGTACGGCGCCGACGCGCTGCGCTTCTTCATGGCCTCGATGGAGAGCCAGGGCCGCGACGTGAAAATGGACGAAAGGCGGGTCGAAGGATACCGCAACTTCGCCACCAAGCTTTGGAACGCGGCGCGTTTCTGCCAGT
Organism: Novosphingobium sp. Chol11; assembly: GCA_945906005.1. Classification (GTDB taxonomy): domain Bacteria; phylum Pseudomonadota; class Alphaproteobacteria; order Sphingomonadales; family Sphingomonadaceae; genus Novosphingobium. The sequence goes on from CAMDQY010000161.1 coordinate 1,273, forward strand.
CCAACGGGATCGTCGCATCGCAGGACATTGCCGCGCCCGAGGCGAGCCTCGCGGTCAACAAGTGGATCATTGGCGAAGTGGTCGAGACGCTGGCCGCGCTCGATCAGGCGATGGCCGATCTGCGGTTCGATGCGGCGGCGAACACGATCTACCACTTCGTGTGGGATACGTTCTGCGATTGGTACATCGAGCTGATCAAGGGTGCCTTCGACGACGAAACCAAGGCGGTCGCCGGCTGGGTGCTCGACCAGATCCTCGTCATGCTTCACCCGTTCATGCCGTTTGTGACCGAAGAGCTGTGGTCCAAGCTGGGCAGCCGCGAGAACTATCCGCTGATCACCGCCAAATGGCCCGAGCCGGGCGCTGACGTCGATACCGGAGCGAAAGCTGAAATCGATTGGCTGATCGATCTCACCAGCAAGGTGCGCAGCGCCAAGAACGAACTTGGCATTACGCCGGGCGCGAAGCTGGACGCATTCCTGCCCGAGCCCAGCGCAGCTACCCGCACAATGATCGAGGCAAACCTTGCCTCCGTCGATCGTTTGGCGCGCCTTTCCAACATCCGGTTCGAGAGCGCTCCTGCCGGGGCTACCATGCAGATCGGTGTTGGCGATGCGACGATCATCGTGCCGCTCGAAGGCGTGATCGACTTCGAGGCCGAAAAGGCCCGCCTTACCAAGGCGCTCGAAGCTTCGACCAAAGAAGCGAAATCGCTCGAAGGTCGCCTGTCCAACCCTGCATTCGTCGAAAAAGCCAAGCCCGAGGCGGTCGATAAGGCCCGCGCCGATCATGCCATACATCAGGCCGAGGCAGAGCGGCTCGCGGCGGCGCTGGCAAGGCTGGGGTAACATGCCGCTGACGCTCGCCACGATCACCGCCGGCGAGCCCGAGATTTTCGCCGCGCCGCAGGGCGAAGGGCCCAGCGCCGGCCAGCCCAGCGTGTTCATCCGCCTGTCGCGCTGCAACCTCGCCTGCCATTGGTGCGACACCGCCTACACCTGGCGGTTCGAGGGCGATAACCGCCCGCACCGCGACGAGGCCACTTTCGAGCGGAAGGCGAATCAGATCACGCTCGATGAGGAGGACGCCGCCGCGCTGGTGGCCGCCCATGGCCGCACCCGCCTGGTCATCACTGGCGGCGAACCGCTGCTGCAAGGCGCGGCGCTGGCCCGGATGCTCGAGCAATTGCCCGATCTTTACGTAGAGATCGAGACCAACGGCACGGTCGCCCCGCACCCTGCGCTCGATCGTCAAGTCGACCAGTACAACGTCTCGCCAAAGCTCGCGCACAGCGGCAATGCTGCCGAGCTTGCACTGGTTCCCGAACGGCTCGCAAGCTGGGCAGTCGATCCGCGCGCATGGTTCAAATTCGTGATGAGCGATCCCGCCGATCTTGCCGAGGTGCTCGCTCTCCAGCGCAGCTACGCCATTGCCGCAAGCCGCATCTACCTGATGCCAGAGGGCCGCGACAGCGCCACGTTGCACGAGCGCACCGGGTGGATCGCGCCATTGTGCAGCGAACATGGCTATAATTTCACCGACCGCTTGCATATCCATCTGCATGGCGACACGAGAGGGACGTGAGCGAAGCTAACCCTCTTGAGGAATTTCCGATCGATGAGGCGCCGGCCGGCCATGACTTCATAGTCGGGCCGATCATGAAGACGCTGGTGCTGTTCTCGTTGCCAACGCTGGGCACGAACCTGCTGCAGAGCTTCGGCATGACCGCGAACGCGATCTGGATCGGGCAACTGCTCGGCGAGGAAGCGCTGGCGGCAACGGCCAGCGCCAACATGGTAATGTTCCTCGCGTTCACCGCGGTCTGGGGCTTCAGCCTCGCGACCAACGTCAAGATGGGCCAGTATATCGGTGCGGGCGAGATGGTCGAGGCACGCCGCTCGTTCGGGGCGGGAATCGGCTTTTGCGTGGGGCTTTCGGTTATCTGCGCAGGCTTGGGATGGATCTTCACCGAGCAACTGCTGAGCCTGCTCTCCACTCCGCCGCAGATCCGCCAGTTCGCCTCCGATTACCTGCGGGTCACTTTCATCTCGATGCCGTTCTCGACCTTCTCGATGCTGATCGGCGTGGGCTTTCGCTCGTATGGAGACGCGAAGACACCGTTCTACGCGATGCTGCTGACTTCGGCGCTTGGCATCGCCTTCAATCCCGTGCTGATCCTCGGCCTTGGGCCTTTTCCTGAAATGGGCATCACCGGCTCGGCGCTGACCATGTCGATTTCGAACTTCATCGGCGCGCTGGCGATGGTCGGCTGGATATACTGGCGTGATCTGCCGTTGCGACTGCGGGGCAGCGAATTTGCCTTCCTGTGGCCGCAAGGCGACGACCTTGGCTACATAGTCACCAAGGGCGTGCCGATGGGCGGGATGATGGTCATTTCCTCGTCGGCGACACTGGTGATGCTCGGCCTTGTCAACCGCGAGGGAGCGCTGACCGCCGCTGCCTATGGCGCGATGATCCAGATCTGGAACTACATCCAGATGCCGGCAATGGCCGTGTCGATCACGGTCTCGGCGATTGCGGCGCAGAACATCGGCGCAGGTCTTCACGACCGCGTTTCTCGAACGGTCAGTGCCGGGCTGGTGGTGACCACGGCGCTGACCTCGGTGCTGTTCGTCGCGCTGGTGCTGATAGCCGACCCGATCCTCGCGCTGTTCCTCGGCAAGGGAAGCAAGGCTATCCCGCTTGCCGAACACATCCAGTTGATGGCGAGCTGGTCCTACATCTTCAACGGCCTGATGATGATCATGGTCGGAGTGCTGCGCAGCTACGGCGTGGTGGTGATCTCGATGGTGATCAGCGCGCTGTCGCTCTATGCGGCGCGGCTTGCGTTCTATTTCCTGCTCTATCCAGCGATCGGAGCCGAAGCGCTGTGGCTTTCGTTCGATTTCGGAGCGGCTGTCGCGCTGGCGCTGACCTGGCTGGCTTATTCGCGCGGAAGCTGGCGGCTGGGCTTCGGGCTGCCGAAGACGGCTCCGTTCAGCCTGCGCGCCGATCCAACGTAAGGACTAGCGACCGCCTGCGCGCCAGCGCTGGACGGTACGAGCGACCATTTCTTCTTCGCCACCCGAATTGGTCCACAACTGGCTGAACGAAGGGTCTTCGGAAGCCGGGCGCTTGAACTCTTCGAGATCGTCGAAGGTCGCACGGATCGGGATCGAGACGCCTTCGCCGCTGATGATGCATTCGCGGTTACGGAGCGCAGGGATCGCATCGAGGAAGCCGCGGCTGCCTTCGGGCATCGCTGCCTTGACGAACGACTGATCTCGGTCGTTGTTGAGGCGCATGGTGATGATCGTGCCGCACTGCGAAAGCACGCCTTCGGCAAGGTCGGATGGGCGCTGGGTGATAAGGCCGAGCGAAATGCCGTATTTGCGTCCTTCCTTGGCGATGCGCGACAGGATCTTGCCAACCGAGGACGTATCGGCGTTTTTCTCGTTGGGAACGTAGCGATGCGCTTCTTCACAGACCAGCAGGATCGGGCGGGTCTTCTCTTCGCGACCCCAGATGGCAAAATCGAAGATCAGCCGGCTGAGCACGGCGACAACGGTGCTGGTGATGTCCGAAGGAACGCCGGACACATCTATCAGGGAGATCGGCTTGCCGCGCGAAGGGAGACGGAACACCTTGGAGATGAAATCGGACATCGTATCGGCGACAAGCAGTCCGGAAAACATGAACTGGTATCGCGGATCGGACTTGATCTCGTCGATCTTCGCCTTGAGCCGCATGTAAGGTGCCGCCGTGCGCCCCTTGTCGAGCTTACCCATCTCGTTCTGGAGGATCGTGGTGAGGTCCGACAGCAGGTAGGGCACCGGCGCATCGACTGTGACCTTGCCGAGCGTTTCAGCGAGCCGGTTCTTCGAGCGCGCCTCTTACAGACACTTGCTCAAGACTTCCACGTCTTCCTGCCGGTCCGGCCCCCTATTGGTGACGAACACTTCGCAATGTGCCTCGAAGTTCATCAGCCAATAGGGCATCTGCAGGTTTCTCACGTCGAACACCATGCCAGAGTGACGGAAAGCCGGGCCATATTCACCGTGGGGATCGATCATCACGATGTGGGCTTCAGGCGCGTGGTCGCAGATCCGGTGCAGGATCAGCGAGGCGCTGGTCGATTTACCGGTGCCGGTCGAGCCGAGCAGCGCGAAGTGCTTGCCGAGCAGCGCATCGACATAGAGGCCGGCGCGGATGTCGTTGGTGGGATAGACGTTGCCGATCTCGATGCTCGACCGCCCGTCCGAGGCGTAGATCTGCCTGAGGTCGGCGCTCGTCGCGGGATAGATGTAGGCACCCGGGATCGGATAGCCGGTAACGCCGCGCCGGAAGTTGTGGATGCGCCCAGTCAGTCTTTCCTGCTGGCCCTCGCCAAGGAAGTCGACCGTCGCAAGAATGCCGCCGGGTGTCGCATTGTCCTGTTTTTGCTGACGAACACTGGCCAGCAACCAGCAGTTGCCAACTCGGATCTTGACCTGGCTGCCAACGCGCCCTGCGAGCGCTACGGAAGGATCGGTATCTAGTCCGCATTCGTTGAGCCGCTGCAGGTCGAGAGCAATCTGGCTACCCGATCCGCCGATCTCGAGCACCATTCCGATAGGCTCACGCGAATTTTCGACAGGCTGGGTTTCCGTGCCGGGACCTTCGTCCGCAGCCAGCTCGCGTGCCCGTTCGAACCCGGTTGCGCGCATGTCTGTCATTTGTAGGGCCCAATCGCTTATCATTCGTTGCCAACAAGCTAGTGGATAGAATCTAACGCTTGGTGCCCTCGTTTGACAGCGGCGATAATTTTGTTGGGGTCAGCGATCCATTTGAATGGTTTTGGCTTGTCATTATGCTCATCGACGAAGCGGTTGATGGC
>CAMDQY010000162.1 GCA_945906005.1 Novosphingobium sp. Chol11
TGAGGCGCGAGAAGGCCTTTTCGATAGGGTTGAAGTCGGGACTGTAGGGCGGGAGGTACATGAGGCTGGCGCCGACGGCTTCGATGCGCTCGCGCACAGCAGCGCGTTTGTGGCTCGACAGGTTGTCCATGATGACGATGTCGCCGGGCCGCAATTCGGGCACGAGGACCTGCGCGACGTAGGCTTCGAACCAGTCGCCGTTGATCGTACCATCGAGCACCATCGGCGCGACCATCCCGGTCATGCGCAGCCCGGCGACCAGGGTGGTGGTCTTGCGGCGGCCATGCGGGAAGCCCATCCACAAGCGTTCACCCCTGGCGCAGCGGCCATGGCTGCGGGTCATGTTGGTCGCGGTCCACGTCTCATCGGTGAAGACCAGACGCTCGGGCTCCAGATCGAGTTGGCCGTCGAACCAGCGCCGCCGCTGGCTCAGGACGTCGGGACGGTCCTGCTCGATCGCGTGCCCGGTCTTTTTTTCCGCGTGATGGCGTGGCGCACAAAGAAGCGGTGCAAGGTGCCCATCCCGACCGCAATGCCCTGGGCGGCAAGCGTGATGTCACCGCGATCCTCCAACATCGCCAGGATCACATCGGCGTGCTTGTCGGTCTTGGAGGACCGTTGATCGCCACCGGGCTTGCCGGCAACAGCACGGCCGTGGCGAAGGGAAAGCTGTCGCCAGCGGACTGCCGTCGCCACCCCGATCCCGAAGCGTTCAGCCACCGCCCGGCAACTCATGCCATCGCCAACCGCCGCGACCACCCGATCCCGCAAATCCTGTGACAATGCTCTGGCCATCCATGCTGGCCTCCTGCCTAGCACGCAGGATGAATCAGACTTTCAACGCATCGGGAATCCCACGCGATTCAGCCGCTGTGGAAAACGCTCTAATATCGGGTAAACTGCACTTGCCAAGGATGACCCCGAGCAGTGTCAAGCTTCCAGCTCAACGTCCCAATAAAGCCAGTCGCGCCAGGTCTCATGAAGGTAGTTGGGGGGAAAGGCTCGCCCGCGCTCCTGCAATTGCCAGTTGGTCGGTCGGATCGGCCTGACGATCGGTGGCATGCGCGCCTGTTCGGGCGTGCGCCCGCCCTTCTTCATGTTGCACGGCGCGCAGGCAGTCAGGATGTTCTCCCAGCTTGTCCTGCCTCCGAGGCGGCGCGGGATTACGTGATCGAAGGTAAGATGACGCGGCGAGCCGCAATACTGGCAGGAAAACCGATCGCGCAGGAATAAGTTGAAACGCGTAAATGCCGGAAATTCGGACGGTTTTACATATTGCCGAAGCGCAATCACTGACGGGATCTGCATCGTCCAGCTGGGGCTGTGAACTTCACGCTCGTAGCTTTCCAGAACGTCAATCCGTTCGAGCACAAGCGCCTTGATCGTCGTCTGCCAGGGCCAGAGACTCAGCGGGTAGTAGGACAGCGGCGTGTAGTCTGCATTGAGGACCAACGCCGGGCAATCGGCAAGATTGCGGGAAGGATCCCCGTCTGCGCTACGGAACCGGGCCGCGCGCTCGATCAGCTCCGACTTGAGCATGGGCTCAAGTGGCAGGGCTTCGTTGCGGTTTGATGGCAGCGCATGGCGGGTTAAGAGCATGGCCGGGATTCGGGGTCAAGCCCCGCTTCTGGCATGAATCCACATCTGAAAAGCAAAGTCAGGCGGGGTGTTTCCGACCTTGCCGCCCGCACGAATGCAGCCCAAGACAAACGCCTGATGATCCGCACCCGCTTCGCGCCCAGCCCCAATGGCCCGTTGCACCTCGGCCACGCCTGGTCGGCAATCGTCGCGCACGATCGGGCACGGGCGGCAGGCGGTGAATTTCTCGTGCGGATCGAGGACATCGACGGAGCGCGTTCGCGGCCCATGTTCACGCGGCAGGCGCTCGACGACCTGGCATGGCTCGGACTCACATGGGATAGCGAGCCGATACAACAGTCCCGCCGGCTTTCCAGCTATGCCCAGGCAGCACGAAACCTGCGCCATGCGGGCTTCCTTTACCCTTGCCGCTGTACACGGGGAGAAATTGCTGCTGTGGCCACCGAGATCGGCCCCGACGGCCCGGTCTACCCCGGAACCTGCAAGCACCGCCAGATTGATCCGCTTGGCGCGGCATGGCGGCTCGACGTGGAAGCGGCGATGGCACGCACTGGTCCGCTCGAATGGTTCGACGAGCTCGCGGGACTGCAAGTGGCACGGCCAGAGCGCTTCGGCGACGTGGTGCTGGTGCGCAAGGACGAACCCGCAAGTTATCACCTGGCCGCAACGCTCGACGATGCCGCCCAGGCGATTTCACATGTCACGCGCGGACGCGACCTGTTCGAGGCCAGCCATGTGCATCGTCTGCTCCAGGCGCTGCTGGGTATACCGGTGCCGGTCTGGCATCACCATGCCCTGTTGGTCGAGGCCGACGCCAAGGGAAATCTCGTCAAGCTAGCCAAGCGGCGCGGCTCGCCATCATTGGCCGAGCGACGCGCAAGCGGCGAGGATGGACACGCTCTTGCCGGCGCCTTGCGCGCCGGGCACCTGCCCGCTGGCATTTTTTTGGAGAAGGACTAGATTGGTCGGATGAATTACATTCTCATTCCGATCCTCGTGATTCTGATGGCCTTGGTCGTCATCAGCCTGGTGCGCGGGATTGTCGCCTTCCTGCAAAGTACCAAGCTGGACCTTGAGCACGGCGACGACGGCCCGCGCGCGACCGAAATGCAGCTCAAGCAGAACAAGATGATGTTCGCGCGCATCAAGTATCAGGCGCTGGCGATCGTCGTCGTCGCGCTGGTCATCATGGCGTCGCGCTAGCCAGTTGGTCAGGCTCAACCGGATCTACACCGGCACGGGCGATCAGGGCACTACCGGCCTTGTCGATGGCTCGCGCCTGCCAAAACACGCCCCGCGAATGGAGGCAATCGGCGCTCTGGATTCGGCCAACAGCGCTATCGGTCATGCTTTGTGCGCAATGACGGACAGTCCGCACGCGGCAACGCTTACGGGCGTGCAAAATGATCTGTTCGATCTCGGCGCGGACCTGGCGACGCCGGGCGACGATTTTACGCCTTCCGAAATGGTGCTGCGGATTGTCCCGGCACAGTCCAAGCGCCTCGAAGCCGCGATCGACGCGGCGAACGAAGCGATCGAACCGCTCACCAGTTTTATCCTTCCCGGCGGCACCGAGGCGGCAGCGCGCCTCCATGTTGCTCGCGCGGCAGTTCGTGCGGCGGAGCGGGCGATGAGCGCGCTTTCCGTCAGCGAGCCGGTCAATCCTGCCGCTCTGGTCTATGTCAATCGCCTTTCGGACCTGCTGTTCGTGCTTGCGCGGGCGGAGAACGACGGCGGTCGCAGTGACGTGCTCTGGGTGCCGGGCGCAAACCGTACTTAGCTGGCCAAAATGCCGCGCTCTCGCTAGGGAGCACCCCATCGCAATTCTTCAAGAGGTATCGAGATGAGCACTATCGCGGTGATCGGCGCGGGCCAGATGGGTTCGGGCATTGCCCAGACCGCAGCGGCAAGCGGTAACAAGGTGCTGCTTTCCGACGTGAAGCTCAAACTGGCCGAAGGTGCCAAGGCGAAGATCGGCGCATCTCTCGAAAAGCTGGTCGCCAAGGAAAAGATCGCTGTTGCCGACGCTCAGGCGACCATGGCCAACATCCATCCCATTGCCGACTATGCGCCGATGACCGAGGCCGAGTTCATCATCGAGGCCGCGACCGAGCGCGAGGAGATCAAACTCAAGATCTTCGAGGCGGCGGGCAAGGTGCTGGCGGCAAACGCGATCATGGCTTCGAACACCAGCTCGATCCCGATTACGCGCATGGCGCGCAGTTCGCCCGATCCACAGCGCTTCATCGGCATGCATTTCTTCAACCCGGTGCCCTTGATGAAGCTGGTCGAGGTGATCCCTGGCCTCGCCACCGCGCCTGACACGACCGCGCGGACCCGTGCACTGGCTGAAGGTATGGGCAAGGAAGTGGTCATCGCCGGCGACGAGCCGGGTTTCGTGGTCAACCGCCTCGCCGTGCCGCTGCTCAACGAGGCGTGCTTCGTGCTCGGCTCGGGCGCGGGAACCGTTGCGGATATCGACAAGGGCGTGCGGCTTGGCCTCAATCATCCGATGGGACCGCTGCAACTGGCCGATTTCGTCGGGCTCGACACGATCCTCGAAATCCTCAAGGTGCTGCAAAGCACAACCGGCGATCCCAAGTATCGCCCCGCGCCCTTGCTGGTGAAATATGTCGAGGCGGGCTGGTACGGCGTCAAGGCTGGACGCGGCTTCTACGACTATTCGGGGCCGGAGCCGGTGCCGACCCGTTAGGGCCTGCAATCAGTCCGGCTTCTTCGCCCAAGGATTCGCGTGGTGGCTTGACTGTTTTTCGGCAGGCTTCTGGCCGGTTGCAGTGGCAACGAGCTTTGCGATCTTCTCGGCTTCAGCACTGTCGGCAGCACTGCTAGCCGCCGATCCATCGTCCGGCGCCGGCACTGAACAGTAGGCGGTCAGCAATACGAAGGCCGCCCAGAACAGCGCGTTCCAGCGGCTCCTGAAAACCGTGTTGAGCTTGGGGCCGAACATGCCGCAATCATGTCACGAACTAGGTTAATGTTCGGTGCCTGCCTCACGCTTTAGATCGTAAAGCAGATCAAGCGCCTCGCGCGGGCTCAGCGCATCGAGATCGAGCGCCTGCAAGCGTTCGCGCAAGCTGTCGACCTGCTCGACTTCCTGCTGCGCGGCAGCGGCAAATAGCGGCAGCTCGCCCAGTCCCGCTGCCAGCCCGCCGGTCTGCGCGCGGCCCTGCTCCAGCTTGGCGAGCACCGCCTTGGCGCGCGCCAGCACCGATGGTGAGACGCCTGCCAGCTTGGCGACGGCCAGACCGTAACTGCGGTCCGCCGGACCTTCTGCCAGTTCATGCAGCAGCACCAGTTCGCCCTTCCATTCGCGGGCGCGGACGTGATGGAGCGATAGCGAATCGCAGCTCTCGGCAAGTCGCGCCAGTTCGTGATAGTGCGTGGCGAACAGGCAGCGGCTGCGGTTGACCTCGTGCACCGCCTCGACCACCGCCCAGGCCAGCGCGAGACCGTCGTAGGTCGAGGTGCCGCGCCCGACCTCGTCGAGAATTACGAAGCTGTGCTCGGTCGCCTGCGAAAGGATCGCAGCGGTCTCGACCATCTCGACCATGAAGGTCGAGCGCCCGCGCGCCAGATTGTCCGATGCGCCTACGCGGCTGAACAGCCGATCGACGAGGCCGATTGTGGCGCTGGTGGCTGGCACGAAGCCGCCCGCCTGCGCCATCAGCACGATAAGCGCGTTCTGGCGCAGAAAGGTGGACTTGCCGCCCATGTTCGGCCCGCCGATGAGCCACAATCGGTTGGAAGGAATTAGCGTGCAATCGTTCGCCACGAACCGCTCGCCTTGCACGGCAAGCGCCTCCTCGACCACCGGATGCCGCCCGCCGGCAATGGCAAGGCAAGGTTCTTCGACGATATCGGGACGGCACCACCCTCCCTGCGCCGCTCGCTCGGCCTGCCCCGCAGTAACGTCGATCCGCGCCAGCGCCGCAGCGATTCTCGCAATCGCCTGCCGCACCTCAATCGCCTGTGCCACCAGTTCCTCGAAATGCGCGTCCTCGGCAGCCTGAGCGTACCCGCCCGCCTCGGCGATCCGGGTTGCTTCCTCGTGCAGCGCCACGGCGTTGAAGCGAACCACGCCCGCCATGGTCTGGCGGTGAGCAAACCCGCTTTCCGGACCCATCAGCGCATCGGCATGGCGCGCCGGCACCTCGATGAAATAGCCCAACACGTTGTTGTGCCTGATCTTGAGCGCGACGATTCCTGTGCGATCGCGGTAATCGGCCTCCAGCGCGGCGATGGCGCGGCGCGCATTGCCTACGGTCTCGC
>CAMDQY010000163.1 GCA_945906005.1 Novosphingobium sp. Chol11
CTATACCGTCAACAAGGCGTTCGAGGGGGTGATCGGCAACTTGGGCCGCCGCATGCTGCAAACGGACAGCGCCTGGATGCGCGAGGAGCTCTCCAAGTTCCAGACCTCGCAGCCGTGCGAGACCTGCCACGGCAAGCGGCTCAAGCCCGAGGCGTTGTCGGTCAAGCTGGGCGGCGAGGACATCTCGACCATCACGCACCTCTCGGTGTCCGATGCCTACAAATGGTTCCCGGCGCTCGAGGGCAAGCTCACTCCGCAGCAGGGCCAGATCGCAAAGGCCATCCTCAAGGAGATCAACGAGCGGCTCGGCTTCCTCAACAACGTCGGGCTCGACTACCTCAACCTCGACCGCACATCGGGCACCCTCTCGGGCGGCGAATCGCAACGCATCCGCCTCGCCAGCCAGATCGGCTCGGGGTTGTCGGGCGTGCTCTACGTGCTCGACGAGCCGAGCATCGGCCTCCACCAGCGCGACAACGACCGCCTGCTCGAAACATTGAAACGCCTGCGCGATCTTGGCAACACCGTGATCGTCGTCGAGCATGACGAGGATGCGATCCGCCATGCCGACTGGATCGTCGATCTTGGCCCCGGCGCGGGTGTCCACGGCGGCGAAGTGGTCGCGCAGGGAACGCTCGAAACGATACTCGCGGCAAAGGGCTCGCTCACCGCGGACTATCTCACCGGCCGCCGCGCCATCGAGGTGCCCAGCCGCCGCCGCAAGGGCAACGGCCACAAGCTCACCGTCCACGGCGCACGCGCCAACAACCTGCGCAACGTCACCGCCTCGATCCCGCTCGGCACCTTCACCTGCGTCACCGGCGTCTCCGGCTCGGGCAAGTCGAGCTTCACCATCGACACGCTTCATGCCGGCGCGGCGCGGGCATTGAACGGCGCACGGATCATCGCCGGCCCGCACGACAAGATCACCGGCCTGCAATATTGCGACAAGGTGATCGAGATCGACCAGTCGCCAATCGGCCGCACGCCGCGTAGCAACCCGGCGACCTACACCGGCGCCTTCACCAACATCCGCGACTGGTTCGCCGGCCTGCCCGAAAGCGCCGCGCGCGGCTACAAGCCGGGGCGTTTCAGCTTCAACGTCAAGGGCGGGCGCTGCGAGGCGTGCCAGGGCGACGGCCTCATCAAGATCGAGATGCACTTCCTGCCCGATGTCTACGTCACCTGCGAGCAATGCAGCGGCAAGCGCTACAACCGCGAGACGCTCGAGGTGAAGTTCAAGGGCCTGTCGATCGCCGACGTGCTCGACATGACGATCGAGGACGCCGAGGAGTTCTTCAAGGCGGTGCCGCCGATCCGCGACAAGATGCACATGCTCAACGAGGTCGGGCTGGGCTATGTGAAAGTCGGCCAGCAGGCTACAACTCTGAGCGGCGGCGAGGCGCAGCGGGTGAAGCTCGCCAAGGAACTGGCGCGGCGCTCGACCGGGCAGACGCTGTATATCCTCGACGAGCCGACCACCGGCCTGCATTTCGAGGATGTGCGCAAGCTGCTCGAAGTGCTGCACCGGCTGGTCGAGCAGGGGAACTCGGTCGTGGTGATCGAGCACAACCTCGACGTGATCAAGACCGCGGACTGGATCCTCGACCTGGGGCCGGGCGGCGGCGTGCGCGGCGGCGAGATTGTTGCGGAGGGAACGCCCGAGACTGTGGCGGCCTGCGAGGCGAGCTATACCGGGGGCTATCTCAAGGCGCTGCTGGAGCGCGGGCGCGGTGTGGGGGCTGAGAGGGAAGAGGGGAGGGAAGCGGCGGAGTAGGGTAGTTCAGAAGAATATTAATGAACAACAAGGCTTTCTAATTCAATGATCAAATTGTGAAACAAAGGACATTCTGAGCGTATTTTCGACAGACCAATTTCCTCTGCAGCCGAATTACCGAATAGTAATTTATCATAACTTGGAATCAATCCAATAAACCTCTTAAAAGGCGCCGTTATTGGTGATTCATTGATTTCTTCTGGGCTGTCATACAGATCTCGTATTGCTTGCAACGAATCTGCGACACTATCGTAACCAATCGCAGATGAGAACGATGAGGTGCGCTCGGTGAAGCGGGTATGGAAGTAGTCTCGCGCAAAGGCAGGTTTTTTTGTTCTAGTCCCTCAAGCGCCGGGCGCGGGCCATCCGGCCCGCTTGGCTACGCGCCATAGTCGCAGCGGGGTGGGCACGACTGCACTAGCCGCCAGGGTAACCCGAAAACCCCGCCACAACGAGTGGACCCGCGGCAAGATGGCGCTGTTCCTGCGCGTGCTTGCCGCCACCCAGTCCGTCTCCGCCGCCGCCTCGCATGTCGGCATGTCGCGCCAGTCGGCCTACCGCCTGCGCGACCGGCTGGTCGGTACGCCGTTCTCGTTCGGCTGGGACGTCGCGCTCGAAGCGGGACTGGCGCAGCTTGCCCACGCGATGCTCGATCGAGCGGTCAACGGGGTCGAGGTGCCGCACTATCACCAGGGCGAGCTGGTCGGCACCTCGCGCCGATATGACGAGCGCCTGTCGATCTGGCTGATGGGCAACCCGTGGAAGGTCGGCCGCCGCCAGATCGCGCACGAATATTCCGCGCAAGGTTGGGACCGGCTGCTCGAGCGCATTGAGCAGGGGCCGCTAGACTGGACCCAAAGCGATGAGCTTCCCGGCTCCTTGCCGCCCTCCGGCGATGCGGACAAGGCGGGGGCGCGCGAGGATCAATTTGTCGACGGGCCAAGCTGGTATTGCGACCTTGCCAAACAGGGCGAGCGCGGGAGGCGGTAATGTGTAACTCTCGCCCCTCGAACCCGTGCTTTCGTGAGGCCTGCGCCTTTAAGACACGGAGCCGGACAGGTGTCACCTGTGCCACCCTCGCGTTCCTGTTTCCGCACACCCATCCGGGTGCGCGATTTCCTCGCGCCGTGCGAGACAAGCTCGCGGCGCTGCGGGCGGCCGTTCGGCCTTGCGGTCGCTGCGCGACCGGGACGCTTGCCCTCGCGCAGATCATGCCGCAAGCTGCACCCAGAGCGTATCAACGCCGGGGAGAGGGAATATCATGAACGCGGACTTGCTGGGGCTGATCGGCCTCATCGGACTGGGCGGCCTGGCGGCCCTGAAGGCGCCGGTCGACGCTGCGCGCAGCGGGGGCACGGTGCGCAAGATGGGCGGGCTGCTCGGCCTGCTCGGCTTTGTCGGCCTGCTGGTGCCGCCAGCCGGAGCGATGGGCGCGGCGGGCGCGTTCGGGCTGTGGAACCACCAGAACGCCAAGCTGCGCGTGTGGGGTGCGCTGGGCTGGCTGTGGCTGGTCGGGCTAGTCATGCTGGCGCGGTGGTTTCTGCGCTAAGATATTGATACACAACAGGAGATTTGGCGCATGAGCACACCGGCGGACACGGTCAGGACCTTCCTCTCGATGTGGGAAACCCCCGGCGGAATCGAGAAATCGCTGCGAGACTATTTCACGCCCGCGACCACCTGGGAGAACGTCGGAATGTCGGTCACCACCGGCCCCGACGAGGCCATGGCGGTGATGCAGGGCTTCTCCGCCGCGCTCGGAATGGCGACGATATGGGTGGAGAACCTCCACATCTGCGCAAGCGGCGACACGGTGCTGACCGAGCGGATCGACCATGTCCGCGATGGTGCGGGCAAGACGCTGATGTCGATCCGGGTGATGGGCGCGTTCGATGTAAAGGATGGCAAGATCCTGGCCTGGCGCGACTATTTCGACACCAAGGGTTTCGCATCGGGCGGATCGTGAACTGACGTCACGACGCCGTGGGCGACTCGTTCTGCCGCAATTGGGCAACGGTCTATCAGATTGCCGCGACATTTCAGGCTCGTTCAGGAAACTGACAGGTGCCTGACTGCTTCTGCGGGGACAGGCTGATGCGCGAAGTCCATTCACTCCCTGCGCGCATCGGCCTGACCCTCATTGCAGACATGCCGGAATTTGACCGTTCCCTCCATGGCGGCGGCGATGTATTGTCGCCTTTCGCAAGCGGGCCTGACCCGTTCTAAAGTTCGAGAGGAGTATGTCTGATGCTCAGCAAAGCACTTGGCGTTGTGGTTGCGGCCGGTTTGGCAGTGGTTCCCGTTGCGGCCATGGCCGAAGCCGTCACCCTCGTGGCCACGCTTAACGGTGCGAACGAGACTGGCGGCGGCGATGCGGATGGGACAGGGCGCTTTTCCGCCGAAATCGACACCGAGTCGGGCGATGTCTGCTATGTGCTCGTCGCCGAGAAGACTGCAAAGCCGGTTGCTGCGCATGTGCATACCGGCGCTGCGGGCGTCGATGGCGCCCCGGTCCTGACGATCGAGGTAACGGGCCCGGATGGCGACATGTGCATGGCCGCCGAGCCTGACGTGCTCAAGCCGATCGTAGCGACGCCCGAGGCCTATTATGTCAACGTCCACACTCCCGACTTCCCCAAGGGAGCCGTGCGCGGACAGCTGGCGAAAAAGCCCTAGGGTGTAATCAGGAGGTCAGCGCCGCGAGTTGAACGACGCCGTGGCCCTGCTGGATCAATCCGATCTGGCGTGCGGCTTCCTGCGACAAGTCGATCACCCGCGCGCGGCTGAACGGGCCGCGATCGTTGACCCGCACCACCACCGACCGACCGTTGCGCGGATTGGTGACCTTGAGGCGGGTGCCGAACGGCAGGGTGCGATGTGCGGCGGTCAGTACGGAGGGATTGAACCGCTCTCCGCTGGCGGTGGGTCGTCCGGCAAAGCCCGCGCCATAGTAGCTGGCCACGCCGCGGCCCACCGGGCGGACGTCGGTAACTTCGGCGGTCGAAGCCGATACGGGTGCATCGGCGAAGCGGGCTGCGGCAACGAGCGCCGCGTCGCCATTTGCCGTCTTGTCGGCATCGCTCATCGCAAATGGCGCAAAAGCGTTATCGAATATCGGCCTGGGCGCGAGCTCTTCGGCGTGGGCAGGGGTTTCGAAAGGTGCGGACAGAGCGATCGCCGTTGCGGCGAAAGCGGCCCCGGCAATGACGGTCAGGCGGCGATTGCGCGCTGGGCTGCGACCATTCCGGTTGAACATGGGACAAACTCCAAGCGTCCGCAAACGTTGAGCCGAGCTTACAGGCCCAAGTCCAACAAATGCACCCTATTGGACACATCCCGCCCCGAAAGGTGCTCGGTTGGCCCCATTCTGGCGATTGTTCGGTGCCTTTTCGCCAACCAATTCAGGCGTTAGCGGTCCCGCTGCGCCAGTAGCCGCAGTCGCAGTGCGTTCAGTCTGATGAAGCCCGCAGCGTCCTTTTGGTCATAGGCGCCGGCATCGTCCTCAAACGTGACGTGGCGTTCGGAATAGAGCGAATTGAGGCTCTTGCGACCGACTACGCTGGCGCTGCCCTTGTAGAGCTTGAGCCGCACCGTGCCCGAAACCTTGGCCTGCGAATGGTCGATCGCGGCCTGAAGCATCTCGCGCTCGGGGGCGAACCAGAAGCCGTTGTAGATGAGCTCGGCGTACTTCGGCATCAGCTCGTCCTTGAGGTGGGCCCCGCCGCGATCGAGCGTGATCTGTTCGATCCCGCGGTGGGCCTGGGCATAGATCGTGCCGCCCGGCGTCTCGTACATGCCGCGCGATTTCATGCCGACGAAACGATTTTCGACGAGGTCTAGCCTGCCGATCCCGTGCTTGCGGCCAAGCTCGTTGAGCGCGGTCAGGAGCGTAGCGGGCGACATCGCCGAGCCAGTGAGCGCAATCCCG
>CAMDQY010000164.1 GCA_945906005.1 Novosphingobium sp. Chol11
GAGTTACGTTTAGCTCCAACTCGACGCCCTTGGCCTTCAGTGTGCCCAGGCTGATAACGGCAATCGGCAAGTCATCGCGTCGAATTGCCCTGCCACTCGTCGTTGCCTGCGCATTCACGTATTCAGCCTTGTAAGCCGAGACGTTGAAGCGCACCCGCTTGTCGAGCAGATCGAGCTTGAAGCCTGCTTCCCATGACTTGGCATATTCAGGTTCGAAGGGGAGGTCGGCATAGAGGCCGCCCGAAAGGAAGCCGGTTGCATACTTGGCGTAGAGCAAAGTGTCGTCGTTCGGCTTATAATTAACGCCCAACGAGTATGTGAACTTCGACTTCGTGAAGTCACCCCTGAGGGTTTTATTCCAGGTCATGGTTCCGGTCGTTGATCGGTTTCCGGTGAACAGGCCTTGGGCCTGGAACAGGCCGGACTTTTCGTCCTTGGTATAACGGCCACCTGCTACAACGCCGAGCTGGTCGGTGAACTGGTATTCTACCTGGCCATAGGCGGCGTAGCTCTTCTGGGTGCCGATGGCCCGTTGAGCGCCTGGAGAGCCGGTGCCATCACCAAGCGCGATCGTGGTCGATGTCGGCGCGAAGGCGATGTTAGGTGTGAAGCCGAGTAAACCGGAGTCCCTGGTTTTAGCCTCAAAGTAGAGTAGCCCGGTTGTTAGGTTCAGCTTATCGGTGGAATAGTTGACCTGAATTTCGTCGCTCATCTGCCGGTGCCGGCCATAGCTCTGGCCTTCATATGGTGCGAAGAAGTATTGTCCGGTGCTCGCGATATAATTCAGGCCCGCAACGGTTGCACCGAGTGGCCCGCCGGCACCCGTAATGTAGTCCTTTGTTGCTTGCGCCATCGAGCTCCAGCCGGGGATTGCTGAAGCACCAATGAAATTGACGTAGGGCGCCACTGCGGCAGGCGTGAATTGGAGACCTTGAAGGCCCGAGATCGATGCGCCGCCCGAAAACACTCCATTCCTGCGGTAGCCGAATGTATTCTTGACGATTATGCTGTCGCTAGCATTCCACTCAACCACGAAGCTGTGGCCCTCCACGCGCTGAAAACCGGGGGTAGAGAAGGATAGGTTGGCGGCATCCGGCCGCCTGTCACCCGGATTGAGTGTGATCGGCCCGAATTTGCCGCCACCAGCAGGTTGAGCTGCAATGAGCCCCAACAGCAGGGTGCCGAGTGTGTTGGGGACCGGGTAATTGACCCGGGGCCCATTTGGATCAAGGGGCGTCGTAAGAACGCGCTCACCAGAGGGGTTGATCACCGGCGTCACTCGCGCGTCACCGACGTAGTTACCCTTGCTCCAGTCGAACTTGTAGGTAGCAGTGACATCGCCGCCATTATCAAAGCGCAGCGCCGCGAAAACGTTCTCGTAATTGCGACCGCCAACCCACTTGGGCGACGTCTGCCGACCGACGTTGGTGAATGGATTGGTGCGATCCCACACCACGCCAGCGCCAAGGTTGCGCACATCGCCGCGGCTCTCGTCGTGGAGATAGGTCACGAAGGCGCTTAAGGGGCCGATCGCTGGCGTGTCGATCGTCGTCTTGGTCCGGATCTGGCCTTCGTTGCCGTATCCCACCATCTGAGTGAACGCCATGTCGCCCGTCGGGTTGCGGGTAACGACGTTGATCGCGCCCGCGGTCGAGTTACGGCCGAACAGCGTGCCCTGCGGACCGCGCAGCACTTCGATACGCTCGACTTCCATCAGCTCGCTCAGCGTGCCGCGGCTGCCGCCGATGTAGACGCCGTCAACGCTCACCGCGATCTGCTTGTCCTGCAGCGGGGCCGACGGGTTGGAATTGACGCCGCGCATCGCGAACGAGATCGCGGCGAGTGAGCCGGCGGTGTTGCGCATGACCAGGCCCGGGACGAGGCCGGTAAGGTCGGTGACGTCCTCAATCTTGTTGGCTTTCATCGCTTCGCCACTGATCGCGGTAACCGCGATGGGAACGTCCTGGATCGACTGTTCGCGCTTTTGCGCGGTAACGATGATTTCATTGACGCCGTAGCTGTCGCCAGCGTCCTGCGCGTGCGCGGTCCCGAAAACCGCACCAACTGCAACAATTGCAGTGCCCGCTAGCAATCGCGTGGCAAATTTTGCGTAATGCATTTATTAATCCTTCCCATGGGACAGCCGATTTAAGATGGGCTAAGATATTTTTCCAAAGCCTAGGCTATTGAAGTTTTAAGCTCCCAGGTTGCATGATTGCAAGGGCATATCCAAGAGTGCCGAAAACTTGGTCCAAGGCTGTTGCCTAAATGTAACGCCTGCTGGTTGGCGAGGGTGTGATGTGACAAGCCCCGCAGTTCGCCGCAGCCGAAATGACAGGTTGGACGGGCTTGCCATCTTGACATATGATCGCGATCAAAGGGTCCGGCATTGCGCTTGCCAGGTATGGCGCAGGAGCCGGAATACATCGCGGGAGCTAGGACATGGCAGACATGCAACACGATTTGGTCATCCGGGGCGGCACTATCCTCGACGGCAGCGGCGAGCCGGCCTTCGTCGGAGATGTCGCCATCGACGGAGAATGGATCAGCGCGGTCGGGACAGTCCCAGGCAAGGGCCGCCGCGAGGTCGATGCCAGCGGGATGCTTGTCACCCCCGGCTTCACCGATATCCATACCCATTACGACGGCCAGCTGATCTGGTCAGAATATCTCGTTCCTTCGTCCAATCACGGCGTCACCACCGTCGTCACCGGCAATTGCGGCATCGGTTTTGCCCCGTGCCGCCCGGCCGACAAGGCCAAGCTGGTCGAACTGATGGAGGGCGTAGAAGACATTCCCGAGCCCGTCACCTCCGCCGGGCTTGACTGGAACTGGGAAACTTTCCCCGAATTCATGGACGCCGCCGAGCGGCGCGGCCACGACATCGACTTTGCGGTGATGGTCCCGCACTCGGCGCTGCGGGTCTACGTCATGGGTGAGCGGGCGATCCGACTTGAAGTCGCCACAGAGGACGATCTCGCGCAGATGAAGGCGCTGATGAAAGAGGCGCTCGCAGTTGGCGCGGCCGGGATCGGCACCTCGCGAGCCTATGTTCACAAGAGCACCTCTGGCGAACTGGTTCCGACCTACGATGTCGTCGAGGAGGAGCTTCAGGCGCTCGGCCAGGCGATGCGCGAAGCAGATCGCGGCGTGTTCCAGATGATTCCGGCTGTCACCTTCGAGCCGCCCGTCGGCGATTTCGACATTATGCGCCGCATATCCGAGCAATCGGGCCGGCGCATCACTTTCACCACCGCACAAAGCTCGCGCTCGCCGTTCGAGTATCGCGAGCTGATGGCGGCGATGGGCGAAGCCAACGCTAGCGGCGCGAAGATGACCGCGCAGATATTCCCGCGCCCGATCGGGCTAATGATTGGCCTTTCCGCCACTGCCAATCCATTCTGCATGACCCAGGCCTGGCAGGAAATTGTCGACCTGCCGTTAGCCGACAAGGTCGGGAAAATGCGCGAACCCGAGATGCGCAAGCGCCTGCTTCACGGCGACAACCTTGATCCCAAGCATCCGCTGTTCCCGCTGGCGCGCAACTTCGGGCAGATCTTCCCGCTCGACCCGGACAAGCCCAACTACGAGCCGGATCCGGCGACCTCGATGCAGGCGCTGGCGGACGCGGCGGGCGTTGCGGTCGAAGATTACGTCTACGACCAGTTGCTCGCCGACGAAGGCCGCAACCTGATGATCTGCGCGCTTGGTAATTTCTGTCTCTACAATCTCGATCACGTCGTCGAGATGCTCAATGATCCTAACGTCGTCGTCGGGCTGGGAGACGGCGGCGCGCACTACGGCATGATCTGCGATGCCAGTTTCACCACGACCGCGATGACCCACTGGGTACGTGACCGCGCGGGCGAGAAATTCTCGCTTGAGAAGATGGTCAAGACGCTGGCGCGCGATCCCGCCCTTGTGTTCGGCCTCGATGATCGCGGCTTGCTCCAAACGGGCTACCGCGCTCATGTCAACGTGATCGATCATCAGCGCCTGAAGCTGTTCCGTCCGGAAATCGTCAACGATCTGCCCGGCGGCGGCAGGCGGCTGCACCAGCGCGCTGAGGGCTATGTCATGACCGTGGTCAACGGCAAGGTCATCCGCGAGAACGACGAGGCTGTGAGCGGCGTGCTTCCGGGAAAGCTGCTGCGCGGCCCTCAAGTGCCGCAGACTGCCGATCTGGCCGCCGAAGCGGCGGAGTAATATATCCGTCATAGAGTTATCTTTATCTTGCGTTTCCGCAGCTCTCGGGCAGTTTGCCCTAAAGCGCCGGGCCGACCGGCAAGGAGAGAGAATTCATGGCATATCGCGTCGTTCACTGGGGAACCGGGGCAACCGGGCGGCACGCTCTGGCCGCCGTGCTGGACCGCGACGATCTCGAGCTTGTCGGCCATTATGTCTGGAATGCGGACAAGGCGGGGCGCGATTCGGGCGAGTTGATCGGACGCGCCCCGGCGGGTGTTCTGGCATCGCACGATCTCGATGCACTGATCGCTCTCAAGCCCGATGTAGTCACCTATTTCGGCAACGGCGTGCGCGACAACGTGCAGACCACCGCCGAGATTGCGCGGTTCCTAAAGGCCGGGATCAACGTCGTCACCAGCTCGCTGGCTTCGGCGATCCACCCCCACGCGAGCGGCGACGCCAATCTCGCCACTTTGCAAGCTGCCTGCAACGAGGGTGCATCGACACTGCTTGCCAGTGGCGTCGATCCCGGCTTCGCCACCGGCATGCTCTCGGTCGCCTCGTTCTCCGCCGCGCACAAGATCGACCGGGTGCGGCTCCAGGAGTTCGCCAATTACGGCACCTATCCCGACGAGCAGACCGGACGCGGCATCTGGGGTTTCGGACTGCCGCTCGATGCAGAGACTTTGGTGTCGTCTGGCGTGATGCTGCGCTCGACCTGGTCGGGCACGGTCGAGGCCAATGCTCATGCTCTGGGCTGGACCATCGAGGACTGGAAGACCACCTGCGTGACTGCGCCTGCGCGGCAGGACTATGACACCGCGATCGGGCGCATCGACAAGGGCACGACCAGCGCGGTGTGGTTCCAGCTCATCGGCGTGGTCGGCGGCGCGGACAGGATGGTGCTCGAACACATCAACTGGATTGACGCGGGCGACATTCCCGAAGGCTGGCCGGTACCGCCCTATTACCGCGGAGAAATGGCCGAAACCTCCTACCGCATCTGCGTCGAGGGACAGCCAGCCTACGACATCGAATTGCAGATGGCCGATGGCGACAAGGACGGCCTCGGCATCACCGCGATGCATTGCATCAACGCGATCCCGATGGTGGTGGCGGCAGAGCCGGGCATTATCGACCAGTGCCGGATCGTGCCGTACGGACCGGGGGGATAGGAAGCCGAAAGGTCACACCTCCCACACCAGCGGCAGTTCCATCGGCCCGATAATCCCCGAACAGAACGATTCAATCTTCGCCCCCGGCGCAACAACAAATGGCGGCAAGATCGCCAGCGCCTCTTCCATGGCGATGCGCATTTCGCGTTTGGCCAGATGCATCCCGATGCACAGGTGCGGACCGTATCCGAAGCTGACATGCCTTGGCTTGCGCGCGAAATCGACCTTTTCGGGACCGGGGAACGCGACCGGATCGTTTGCCGCAAGGTGGGTCGGCATC
>CAMDQY010000165.1 GCA_945906005.1 Novosphingobium sp. Chol11
CCGGCGACCGCGGTCGGCTCCCCCAGTAGATTGGTCCAGCTATCGCAGACGAGGTCCTCGCCCTCCTGGATGCCCGAAGTCCAGTTTGTGAAATTCTCCACCCGCTCCTGCCACCAGCCGGGCGTTTGCGCCTTGAACCACTCGATGTCGGTGGTGCCGTTCCCGCGCACGTCGATCGAGGTCGGAGTGCGCTGGAATACGGTGAGCTGGTCTGCCCACTGCGCGAGCGGCGGCACGCACTGGATCCCGGTCGATCCGGTGCCGATCACGCCGACGCGCTTTCCTGCAAGCCTGGTCAGATTGCCGTCCGCATCGCCGCCGGTAACGCCATAATCCCAGCGGCTGGTGTGGAAGCTGGCACCCTTGAACTGCTCGATTCCGGGAATGCCAGGCAATTTCGGACTACTGTAATGCCCGGTGGCCGCAACGATGAACTTCGCCGCGATCTCGTCGCCCCGGTCGGTCCTGACGATCCAGCGCTGCCGCGCCTCGTCCCAATCCATGGTCTCGACCGAAGTCTGGAACAGCGCGCCGCTGTAAAGATCAAATTTTTCACCGATAAGCCTGCACTGATGCTGGATTTCCGCGCCCTTGGCGTATTTCTCGCTGGGGACGAAGCCGGTTTCCTCAAGGAGCGGCACATAGACATAGGCCTCGACGTCGCAGCGCACGCCCGGATAGCGGTTCCAGTACCAGGTGCCGCCGAAATCTGCGGCGCGGTCGACCACGACGATATCGGCAACGCCCTCGTTCCTGAGATGTGCGCCCGCGAGTAATCCGCCAAAGCCCCCGCCGACAATCAGCACGTCCGCATCGCGACATACCGGATCGCGGCTCAGATCGGCGGAGACATTGGGATCCTTCGCGAAGCGGGCGAAGTCGCCCTTCATTTCGCGATACTGGTCGATCCCCTCGGGGCGCAAGCGCTTGAGCCGCTCTTCCTCGTACTTGCACGTCAGGGCATCGAGATCGATTTCTGGTCTGTCACCCTTGCTGACGCTCACGTTCGATCCTCTCGTTTATGCAATGGACATATCACCAGTTAGTGTTTGCGCAAGTCCGGGACGAAAGGCAGACTATGGCGACAAGCGGGCGGCAAAAGCACCGTCGAAAAGACCGCCGGCAACGCTGGGAGAAACATGACAATGGCGACTAAAATCAGCAACAAGGCACGGCTCGAGGGTCGCCGCATCCTGATCACCGGCGCGGCGAGCGGCATCGGTAAGGCGACCGCCGAACTGTTTGCTGGCCACGGCGCGAAGCTGGCGCTGGTCGATGCCAATGCCGAAGCGCTCAAGACGGTTGCCGAGAGCCTTGGCGCTGCCGCCTTCCCCTATGACCTCACCGACGTTGAGAATGTCGGCGCGATGGTCGAGCAGGCGGCCGCTGGCATGGGCGGTCTCGACGGTGTGGTGAACTGCGCCGGGCTCGGCACCGCCAAGCCGCTCGTGGACATGGACCTCGCCTTCTTCCGCAAGGTTTCCGCAATCAATTTCGAAGCGCCGATCATGATCTGCAAGGCGGCGCTGCCGCTGATGCAGGCGGCTGGAGGCGGCACCGTGGTCAACATCGCCTCGGGTCAGGGCATCCTGCCAAACGCGCCCAACAACACCGCCTATTGCGCGACCAAAGGCGGGCTGATTGCCTTCACCAAGAACCTTGCAGTCGAGGGTGCGGGCTTTGGCGTGCGTGCCAATGCCGTTGCCCCGGGCGTCACCAACACGCCGATGGCATCGTTCACCTTCAAGGATTACGAGAACCCGTCCGATGCGCCGTTCGTCCAGCAATATGCCCTGAAGCGGGTCGCCGATCCGATCGAGATCGCCAATGCGATCCTGTTCCTGACCTCGGACGAGAGCTCCTATGTCACCGGCTCGGCACTCGCGGTCGATGGCGGGCGTTGCTTCCATTGACCCTGCGGGAAGAGGCGCTGGCCCCAGCGACCGCCGGTATGGACAGCAATGCGACTCGGTGCGATAATTGAGCGCAAATCAGGAATGAACTGCGGGAGCAGAATGCAAATGGCACAGTTCACCGTCGAGAATCTGCGTGACGACCTCAGCTTCGGCTCGAACGTGCGTGGCGTCACCTGGGATACGCTCAAGGACGAAGGCGCGCGCCAGCAATTGCGCGACCTGTTCAAGCAGCGCGGACTGCTGGTTTTCAAGGACATGGAGCCGACAGCGAAGATGCAGGTCGCGCTGAGCAAGGTGTTCGGCCCACTCAAGGATCATCCCACCAAGACTACGCCGCGCGACGAGGAAACCGGCGACGCGGAAGATGGTGTGATCGACATGCACTACAAGCCCGAGGATGTTGGCGGAGATTACTCTGGCGGACTTGTGAAGATCGACGGCGAGGTTCTGACCCGTTATTCGCCGTGGCATTTCGACCATTGCTACAACGACGAGCTGAACTACGCGGGCGTGCTGCGCGCTGCCGTGGTCCCGCCCGAAAAGGGCCGCACCGGGTTCATGGACGGGATCGAGTGCTATCGCCAGTTTCCAGCTGAACTTCGCGACCGGATCGAGGGCATCAACGTGATCTACACGCTCGACACCCGGCTTTCGAGGATGCGCTATGGCGTCAATTTCGAGCTGGCGAGCAACGACATGCCGATGGCGGTGCAACTGCTCAAGGAAGTCGCGATTTTCCCGCGCGCGATGCATCCTGCGGTCTGGACCCGCGAAACCGGCGAGAAGGTGATCCACGTCGGAAGCTGGATGTCCTGGGGCCTCGAACACCACGAAGACGCCGAGGGCGACAAGCTGCTCGACAACGTGTGCCAGCAAATCAACGCGATGGGCGACGGCACCAGCGCCTACTGGCACGACTGGTCCCCCACCGACATGCTGATCTGGGACAACCACCGCATGCTCCACGCGGTCGAGGGCTGCGATCCGAAATACGAGCGCCACACCATCCGCTCGACCATCCAGGGCGACTATGGCCTGGGGTATTTCGAGGACGGCAAGAAGATCGGCGAAGTGTTCCGCGAAGAGGTGCTGCTCGACGTCGACTAAAATTCAGGCGCGTGCGGGCGCAGCCTCGGAAATCCCTCGATGTCTGGCGCTGATGGCCTGACGATGTGAGAGGCGGCGGTCGCCCCTGCATCGACCGGGATGATCGCGCCGCTTATGTAGCTCGATTCGTCGGACAGCAGGAACACCGCCGGATCGGCGACTTCCTCTGGCCTGCCAATGTGGCCAAGGTGGTGACGTTGGATTTCGCCCGCGAACAGTGGGTCGCGCAACAATTCCTCGATCCGCTCTCCGCCTGTATTGACGAAACCGACCGTGAGTGTGTTGCAGCGCACGTCATAGCGCGAATAATAGCTTGCGACCGAGCGGGTCATCGCCACCATCGCGCCCTTGGATGCGGTATAACCCTCAAGGCCGTTCATCCCGCGGATCCCGGCTTCCGACGCGATGTTGACCACCGAACCTGCGTGCCCGCCCTTCATCATGGCGCGGATACCGTACTTCATGCCCAGAAACGCCGACGTAAGGTCGGTTGCCAGGATCAGGTTCCAGTCCTCCAGCGACAGCTCGGTGACTCGCTGGTCGAGTCGGTTCAAGGTCATGCCCGCGACATTGTTGACGATCCCGTCGAGCCGACCGAACCGGGCAAGTGTCGTTTCTATGGCGGCCTCTATCGTTTCGGTCTGGGTGACATCGACGCGCACATAGATCGCCTCGCCGCCTGCGCTCTCGATTTCGGCCACTCCCTGGGCACCTACATCCTCGCTGCGCCCGGTGATAACGACCTTAGCGCCTTCTGCAGCTGCCTTGACCGCAATGGCGCGCCCGATGCCCGAGGTCGAGCCCATCACCACGACAACCTTGCCTGCCAACCGGTTCATTTCACGCTGACCGAGGGAAACGCCTCAAAATAATAGCCGAACCGCTCGCGCAGTTTCTCCCGGCTGATGCCGAAATCGCCTTCGAGGTCATAGACCACCTGCCCGAACTTGCCGCGCGGGTGAGTTTCGACGAAGTGCTCCATTTCCGCCACGCTTTGCGGCGTTGTTTCCATTCCCGCCTTGGAATGGACCTTGCGCACGAAACGCATGGGATCGGCCATCAGCGCCTCGAACGGCACATCGACCCGCTGATCCTCGGGCCAGACGTCGCGGTCGGCCACGCAGGCGCGCAGCAGGTGATCGACCCGGCCGGACCAGTAGTCGAGCAGCCCTGCGGTATCGATTTCGGGATACCGCATGCGCTCGCCATAGCCCATCATCGTTGCGGCGGACTGGATCGCATCGACCGGATCGCGGTAGGTGATGACCACGGTGGCATCGGGATAGACCTCTTTCAGCACGCGAAGCTGCTCAAGGTGCTGCGGGCACTTGTTAACCCAGCGTTTGGGGCGCGTATCCCCGGCGGCATGCTGCATGATCTGCAGCATCTCCTTCTGGAAGCGGTAATGCGGGGTCTGATCATCGGCAAAATAGGCATCGCGCCAGCCCGGAACCCGGCTCATCCACTCATAGTTGTACGAGGCGAAATCGGGGCACATCAGCTCCAGATCCTCGTGGAAATGGTCTGGCTCCATCGGATGCATCGCGGTGGTCAGCGGCGAGCTTGCCTGCGCCATCTTCCACTGTTCGTCGCAACGCACCCAGCGCGGATCGAGGCCGTCTTCGCGCGGCGGCTCGTTCGGGTTGGGCAGCGGCTCGCTGACTTCCCACAGTGGCAGCGAGCGCAGGCGGCTGTCGGATGCGAGAAGGTTGAGCAGATGTGTGGTGCCCGATCGCGGCAGTCCCACGACGATGATCGGGCGCTCGATCTTCTCCTGCGCATAATCAGGATGACGCTTGCGATATTCCTGCGCCAGCAGCCGGTTCGACGCATGGCGCACTGCCATGTCGCCCAGCACCATGCGGCTGACTTGCCGCAGGTTGTCGGCGTTCCATTCATCGACCAGCCGCTGCAAGCGCACCCGGAAATCGGCAGGGCCGAAATCGTCCAGTGCGGTACGTTCTCGGGCAGCGGCAAGCACACCTTTAACGCTGATCTCGACCGGATTGGCCTCCATATAGGCGATGCCGGCCGTCTGCGTTTCGGTGAGCTGCGGATTGGCGAGATCGGTGATGCGGATTTGTTCGATCATAAGTCCTTGCCTCCCACCTTGCCGGCCTTGTTGGCCTTGATCTGGTGGCGAAGCCAGCCAGCGTACCAGAAGTTTTCCGCACCGTGCGGCCCGGCCAGCAATGCCTCGTGGATCGCGGCAGACAGGTCGAGCGCGGAAGCATTGGCAGGTTCTTCGGCCAGCGCCGCTTCGACCAGCGCCATTGCCCGCTCGGAATCACCTTTGTCGAGAGTTGCGCGGGCGCGCGCGATCACGGTATCGACCCCGGCCATCTGCACAAGCTCGCCTGAAACATGATGCGGCTGCACCGAAAGCAGCTCGCTGGTGTGCATGCCCTGGAACCAGCCCATGTACTGCTCCCACACGGTGCGCACGCAGAAGCTGACCTTGCCGTAGGCCTGCCCGACATAGAGGTGATCGGGCAGCGTCACCTCGCGCATCAGCTGGAAGATGTCCTTGCCCGCGTTCATTCCGTCGAGCGTCTGCTGATGCACATGGCTGACGGCGTCGTGGAGCCG
>CAMDQY010000166.1 GCA_945906005.1 Novosphingobium sp. Chol11
TGCGCGGACGGCACCATGCCGACGCCTGCGGTGGCGATGCCCATCAGCGTGACGGTAACAAGAAACGTGTATTTGCGGCCGAGCTTGTCGCCAAGATAGCCGAACAGGATCGCGCCGAGCGGACGAAACCCGAAGCCGACCGCGAAGACCAGCCAGAACAACAGCATTTCAAGCGTTGCGTTGCCCGTCGGGAAGAATGTCTTCGACAGGATTACGCCGAGCGCACCGTAGATGAAGAAATCGTACCATTCGAAGATCGTGCCAGCCGACGAAGCGGCGATAACCAGCCGGATATCCGATACCGTCGGTTCAGGCGGCTGCGGATGCGTATTCGCGTCGGCCATTCAATGCCCCCCATGAAAAACCTTTAGCGGCTCCTGTAACCGCACGATCAGCGCGTGGAAAGCGCCTCGTCCGCCGCCTGCCATGCCAGCAGGATTGCGCCGTGTCGCCCCGGATAGTCGCGCGCGCGGGCGATGGTGTCGAGTCCGGGCCAGTTAGGCTGCGGGCCTTCGCGTGCCAGCCAGTCGCGCATGGCGGCGTGGGCCTCGCGGACCTCGTCGGGGGTCAGGCCCGGCGCACCGCTCGCAAAAATGGCTGCTGCAGCCTGTCCGATAGCACAAGCCTGGCTCCGCAGGCCCAACCGATCGACCTTACCTTGCGAGTCAGTCGACAGGCCAAGCTCGAGCGTGCTGCCACAGCTTCGTGACCGCGCCTTTCCCTTGAAGGAAAGGCCTTCGTCCCAACGATAGTTTGCCAGACTTGTCGCCAGTTCGAGAACTTCGGGAGTATAGAGCGCAACGCTCGCCATCACCTGCTACCGAGTGCCTCCGCTTCGGCCTCGGCTGCTTCGCGGCGGCGATCGGCAATCATCGTCACGAGCGCCTCGCTGCTGGCATTGACGAACGGATAGGTGCGCGCCTGCGTGATCCAGGCCGGCCGGCCACCCGCGCCCCAGGCTGTGTCATAGCCCAGCACCAGGATCGAGAAGCCGAGCGTTACGATGATCATGCCCTTCACGCCGCCGAAGCCGAAGCCGAGCACGCGGTCAATCGGACCGAGCACCGATTGCCTGCTGCGCTTACCCAGCCAGCGCGCGATCAGCTTGACGAAGGCATAAGGCACCAGCAGCAGCAGGGCGAACGCCAGCACCGCCGCACCCGAAGACGTGCCGACCTGCGGCTCGAAAAACGAAGTGAGCGGCTCATGCAGAAACCGGATCGCGAACAGCGCGAAGACCCAGGCGGCCAGCGCCAGAACTTCGTGCACGAAACCGCGCATGAAGCCGGTGATCGCCCCAAGACCAACGATCAGCAATACAGTGATATCGAAGCCAGTCATGGACCGCAGACTTATGGCCGCGCAACGATCCGGTCAACGAGATTTGGCAGGATCGACAAGGCCTCGTAGTCGCGCCCCGGAGCTTCGCCCTTGCCACCATTTTTTTGAGCGCCGGGCGGGCCGTAAGCCTGCGCAAAGCCAAGCTTTGCCGCTTCCTTGCGGCGCAGCGAGGAATGGGCGACCGGCCGGATTTCGCCCGAGAGCGAGACTTCGCCGAACCACACCGCATCAAGCGGCAGGGGCTTTTCCGAAAGCGCCGAAACCAGCGCGGCGGCAACAGCAAGGTCAGCCGCAGGATCGGACAGGCGATAACCGCCCGCGACATTGAGGTAGACCTCCGCGTTCGAAAGGCTCAGCCCGCAGCGCGCCTCGAGCACCGCGAGCAACATGGCGAGCCGTCCGCTGTCCCAACCGACCACGGCGCGGCGGGGGGTCGCCCCGCTGCTCAACCGCACGACCAGCGCCTGCACCTCGACGAGCACGGGCCTAGTGCCTTCCATCGCCGGGAACACGGCGCTGCCCGGCACCGCTTCCTCGCGCCCCGAAAGAAACAGAAGCGACGGATTGGAGACTTCCGTCAGCCCCTCGCTTTCCATCGCGAACACGCCGATTTCCTCGACCGGGCCGAAACGGTTCTTGAGGCTCCTGAGGATGCGGTACTGGTGGCTGCGCTCCCCCTCGAAGCTCATCACCACGTCGACCATGTGCTCGAGCACGCGCGGGCCGGCGATCGAGCCGTCCTTGGTGACATGGCCCACGAGCACGAGCACGGCGCCACTTTGCTTGGCATAGCGGATCAGCTCGAAGGCGCAGCCGCGCACCTGGCTCACCGTGCCGGGCGCGCCCTCGATCTGGTCGGAATGCATGGTCTGGATCGAATCGATGACCAGCAGCGCGGGCGGTTCCATTGTGCCCAACGTGGTAAGAATGTCGCGCACCGAGGTTGCCGCCGCGAGCCGGATCGGCGCATCGGCCAGCCCCAGTCGTTCCGCGCGCAGCCGAACCTGCCCTGCCGCTTCCTCACCGCTGACATAGACGGCATCGCCGCCCGCGCGGGCCACGAGCGCGGCAACCTGCAGCAGCAGGGTCGACTTGCCGATGCCGGGATCGCCGCCCATCAGGATCGCCGAGCCAGGCACCAATCCGCCGCCCAGTGCGCGATCGAATTCGGCAAGCCCGCTGGGCCTGCGCACCGGCGTCGCGCCGGGCTTGTCGAGCGGCTCGAACGACAGCTTCTGCCCGCCCGACGAGAGATCGTGACGTGCGGAAAATACCGTTTGCTGGGCATCTTCGACCAGCGAGTTCCACTCCGCGCAATCGGGGCATTGCCCTTGCCAGCGGTGCGAAACCGAGCCGCAGGCCTGACAGATATATCGTTTCTTGGGCTTGGCCATGGACGAGCGCTAACAGGAACAAATAACGAACACAAGATGCTCCGCCAGAAACTATCGTTAAAGCCGCCTTTACCGGCGCAACCTATGCTGGCTGCGTGACTGAACCGGGATCATCCAAGGCGCGCCTTGCCGAACTCGACGCCCTGCGCGGTATTGCCGCGCTGGCGGTGGTCCTGTTCCACTATACGGTCAAGGCACCAGAAATCCTGCCGCGGGTGGCCACGGTCGATCACGGGTTTGTGCTCGGCAACTACGGTGTGCAGCTGTTTTTCGCGATCTCGGGCTTCGTTATTTTCATGACGCTTGAGCGAACGAAGAGCTCGGCCGACTTCGCCTTCGCGCGCTTTACCCGCCTGTTTCCGGCCTATTGGGCGGCAATCCTTGTAACGACGGTAGCCGTGCATCTGCTGGGCGCTAGCGAACTGGCGCAACCCGGCAACATCATCGCGACGAATTTCACGATGCTGCAGGGCTTCATCTATGTTCCAGCGGTCGACGGCGTCTATTGGTCGCTAACCGTCGAGCTGGCATTCTATTTGTGCATGTGGGCCTTGTGGCGCGCGCGCGCGTTGGACAAGATCGAGCCGATCCTGTGCGCATGGATCACATTGCGGTTTGCCTGGCTGATGTTTCCAGCCTTGCCTTCGCTTGGATCGAAGCTGCTGCTCGTCGATCACATCGCGTTCTTTGCCGTGGGCATTGCCGCTTATCGCGTGCGCATGGGCACTAGGCGGTGGCGAGATCAGCTGCCGGTGCTGGTTTCGGGACTGATCGCGGTCACCCTGATCGACGGCAGCGAGATGGCCTTGATCTACTGCGGCACCGCAGCCATATTAGCCGCACTTATCGCCGGGCGCACCGGCTTGCTCAACGCGCCGGTTCTGGTGTGGCTGGGGGCACTGTCCTACCCGCTCTACCTTATCCACCAGAACATCGGCTATGCCTTCATCGCCGCTCTCGAAGATTTTGGCGTGCCGCCTATAGTTGCTGCGCTCGCCGCGCTCGCGCTGGCGCTCGGTCTTTCGCAGCTTATTCATGACCTCGTCGAGACACCTTCGCTGCGCGTGCTGCGCAATATGTGGAAAGCTCGGCGCGAGCGAACGGCATCCACGACTGCGTAATAGTCCGAGGCTTCCCATCGGTCGCATCGCCTATTGCGAAAAACCGGTACCCACTTTTTCGCGCGATGCTTTGCTGTCGCATCGCCTATTGCGAAAAACCGGTACCCACTTTTTCGCGCGATGCTCTAGCCCCCGCCCTCCGCCTCTGCCATTTCCCCTGCCATGCGGCAGAAAGAACTTCGTATTGCGCTCGTGTGCTATGGCGGCATCAGCCTTGCCGTTTACATGCATGGCGTCACCAAGGAGCTGTGGAAGCTGCTCAAGGCGAGCCGCGCTATCACCGGACGCAGCGAGTTGCCGACGTCAGGAACCGAGGCGGTCTATGCGCGTCTGCTCGATCTCATCCAGCGTGAGCACGGTCTGCGCCTTCGCGTGTTATCAGACATTATCGCCGGCGCGAGCGCGGGCGGCATCAACTCGGTGTTTCTTGCACAGGCGATCCATTCAGGACAGTCGCTCGAGCCGCTCACCGACCTCTGGCTGAAAGAAGCGGATGTCGATGAACTGCTCGATCCCGATGCACGGCCGCTGTCTCGCGCCACCAAATTCTGGGCCGCGCCGATTGTCTCCTTCATACTCAGTCGGCCGGGCAACGTCGTCTCGCAGAGCGTCGCGCCCGAAACCCGAACTGAAGTGCGCGAAAAGCTTTCGCGCCTGATCCGTTCGCGCTGGTTCGAAGCGCCGTTCGGCGGCCTCGGTTTCTCGCGTATGCTGCACGATGCCTTCGCCGCGATGCAGGCCGCGCCGTTGGAATCCCCGCTGCTTCCACCCGGCCATCCGCTCGATCTGTTCGTGACCGCGACCGACTTCAAGGGTCACCTAGAGACGCTCCACCTCAACAGCCCGCCGCTGGTTCAGGAAAGCGAACATCGCATCTCGCTGAGCTTTCGTAGCCTTGCGCCTGCCGCTCCGGGCCAGTCGCTGGCCTCGCTCTACGAGCTGGTGTTTGCCGCGCGCGCCACCGCGAGCTTTCCCGGCGCCTTTCCGGCATTGCAGATTTCCGAGATCGACACCCTGGCGCGCGAGCACGGCGAGGCGTGGGATACACGCGAGGCGTTCTTCAAGCGCGTCATGCCCGAGCACCACCAGCGCAAGGATCTGGAAGGCGTTGCCCTGATCGACGGATCGGTGCTCGTGAACGCCCCGTTCGAGGATGCGATCGGCGTGCTGCGCGATCGTCCGGCGCTGCGCGAAGTGGACCGGCGCTTCGTCTACATCGACCCAAGACCCGATCGGATCGGCGGCATCAAACGCAGCGATGCGCTTGCGCCGGGTTTCTTCTCGGTCATTTTCGGCTCGCTGTCCTCGATCCCGCGCGAACAGCCGATCCGCGACAACCTTGAGGCTCTCGAACGACAGTCGAACGAGATGGCAACGCTGCGCGCGGTTGTGCGCGCGGTCCAGCCCGAGGTTGAGGAAACGGTCGAGCGCCTGTTCGGACGGACCCTGTTCCTCGACCGGCCAACGTCAAACAGGCTGGCGGTGTGGCGCGCCATTGCACAGGATGCCGCCTGCGTTCAAGCCGGTTTCGCCTACCACGGGTATGCCCATGTCAAGCTCGCCGGGATAATCGGCAGTCTGGCGCGGCTGATCCACGGCGCCAGCCCGGACATCGAATTTGCCTCGATTGTCAGTATCTTCTTGCTCTACAAAATGATCACCACTAATTACGAAAGCGCCCAACTCTTTAGCTAAGGCCAAAATCACATCGTCAGCAGAGAATTTTCGTGGCACTTTAAAAATCTTTAAG
>CAMDQY010000167.1 GCA_945906005.1 Novosphingobium sp. Chol11
TGCCGCTCGGGCGCGACATTTTTCAACATCAGCGCCATTTAATCGGCTCCATCGTCCTGCTTGCGCTTGAGGGCAGCGAGCGCGGCAAACGGACCGTCTGTTTCGGTGCGCAGTTTCTCGCGCGCGCTTGCGGCCTCGGGGCCGGTGGCGAACGGATCGATCGCCAGACCAAGGCTCTGCGCGATGGCCTCGCCAAGATCGATCGCGGTGCCCGAATATTCGATCTCGTCGGGATCGGTGGAATCGATTTCCAGTTCCACTTCTGGGTGATCGGCGGCCTTTGCAGGAACGAAACGCAGCGCCAATGGCTCTGACACCGTAATTGGCAGGTCTTCGGCGGACACGGCGCAGGATTGCACCAGCCTGGCCTCAAGCCGACCATTGGCTTGCACAGTGTCGCCTTCGCGCGCCAGCGACAGGGTCGCTTTCAACCTGTCGATCTGCACCACACCGAAACGCTCCGCAAGTCGCGCGCATTCTTCGGCCGTGGCGACAAGCTCGACATCGCGGCCGTCCAATTGACGCAAATCGACAATCCGGGAGAATTCGGGCCGTGAGAATTCGGGCGCGGTCATGCCGGGTCGAAGGCGAACTGGCCCGAAAGCAGCGCGTCGTTGGGCGTGGCGCCAATCGCTATAACGAGCGCTACCAAGGCATCGGCGAGCGGCGCAATCTCCGCGCCGGGCCGTACGGTGAGGTTGCGTTCGAGCACCGGTGCCATCGCCGCCGCGCCATGGGGCATAGCCTCGCGCATCGCGCCGAGCCTGCCGCCCAGCGTTGTCACCAGCTTGCGCACGTGCTTGCCGACGGTGGGATCGCCGATCCCGCTCTGGCGCAGCTGGCCGTCCATGTCTTCCACGAACAGCTCGGTCAGCCGCGCCTGCGCCTCGGCCAGTTCTGGCTCGCGCTCCATCCGCAACAGCACCGCGGCGAGCACCAGGCTGACCATGTCGAACCGTCCCTCCATCGAGTCGGCGACACCAAGCGATGCATACCAGCCTTTCGCGCGGGCCAGTTCGACCACCCGATGCCACAGCGGACGCATGGCCTCGCGCTCGTCGGGGTGATTGCCAAGTAGTCGGGACAAGAGGGACATTCAGAGCCTTTCGTTCAGCGACAATTCAATCCAGGCGCTGCATCGGGCGCAGCGCGCTTCGCGTGCGATCACTGCCATTGCGATGCGGGGCCGGTCAGCCTAAGGGTTGAGGCCGATATATCTTAGCAAATGCTGCTTGCAATGGGCGACGCGCTCGTGCGGCAGGGAGAAGAACGAATATGCGGATTACACGTCGGCCGGTCGGAATGACAGTCTTGGTGCTGGGCGCGGCCCTCCTGGCAAGCGGCTGCACCGCAATCCGGAACCATCGCGGCTACCTGGTCGATCAGGCGCTGGTAGATGCGGTCCAGCCCGGCATCGACAACCGCCAGTCGGTCGAGCGTACACTTGGCCGCCCGACCTTCATGAGCCAGTTCGGCAACAAGGACTGGTACTACGTTTCGCAGGACACCAGGACGCTCGCCTTCGGTCGCCCCCGCACCAGCGAACAGACGGTGCTGCATGTTGTCTTCGACGCCACCGGTAACGTGGCGGCGGTCGATAAGTTCGGCAAGGAAAAGGTCGCGAAGATCGATCCCGAAGGCGATTCGACCCCAACCCTCGGGCGCGACCGCAGCTTCTTCGAGGACCTGTTCGGCAATGTCGGCGCGGTCGGTGGCGGCGGGCCAGGCGGCGCGGCACCGACCGGACCGGGTCCGAACGGCAGCTAGGTTTCGGCCTTTAGGTTGAACGGCTGGCGCGAACACATATATCCCGCGCATGGACAGCAGTCAGGCCCAGTGGCACGGAACTACCATCATCGGCGTGCGCAAGGGCGGCAAGACCGTCATCGCCGGCGATGGCCAGGTCTCGATGGGCAACACCGTGATGAAGCCGAACGCGCGCAAAGTGCGCCGGCTCGGCGATGGCGATAAGGTGATCGCCGGGTTCGCGGGCGCGACTGCCGACGCCTTCACCCTGTTCGAGCGGCTGGAACGCAAGCTCGAGGAATATCGCGGGCAATTGATGCGCGCGGCGGTCGAGCTCGCCAAGGACTGGCGCACCGACAAATATCTGCGCAATCTTGAAGCGCTGATGATCGTCGCCGATGGCGATGTCATGCTGATCCTCACCGGCAATGGCGACGTGCTGGAGCCCGAGGAAAAGGACGGCACCGTGATCGCGGCGATCGGATCGGGCGGCAACTATGCGCTGGCCGCCGCGCGGGCGCTGTCGGGCTATGAGACCGACGCCGAGGTCATCGCGCGCAAGGCAATGGAAGTGGCTGCCGATGTCTGCGTCTTTACCAATGACCGGGTGACGGTCGAGACGGTTTGAGAGGCTGGCGATCGAATGACCGCGAACTCATCCCGAATCGGACCCTCAGGACCCGCCGAATTGCCGCGCCAAGCGACCGCTCACGCGATTCCAGAGGTTGGTCGGTCGCTGGGCTCGCGGCAGGAAGCTCCAGTCCGGATAGGACTTGTTGAACATTTGCCCCTGCCAGTCGGACGTCTGGTCCGCCTCGGCCAGCTTGCGGAACACGGCGGTGTCGCGGAAATAGGTTTCGAGCCGCCAGTTCGTTTCGGCAAGCAGGTAGTCGTGCAGGATGCGGCAGGTCGGAATGCGGATGTCGTCGACCAGCATCGCCCCGCCGACCTTCAGCCGGTTCTCGGTGTAGACCCAGTCGACGCAGGGATAGGGGAACCGGTGCGCGCCATCGATATAGACCATGTCGAGCGGCCCGTCTTTGGCAAGGCCGGGGAGCATGTCCTGCGAATAGCCGATAGCGAAGGCGAGGCGGTCCGTCGCGATCCCCTGTTCCTGGCAATAGGCAGTGACGCGTTCGGTCTCCAGCCTGGCCGGCGTGACCGTGGTGTGCCTTCCGCCGGTCGCGGCGAAGATCACCGTCAAGTAACCGCAGCCCGTTTCGAGCTAATTGCTTTCAGCGCCGAGCGAAAACTGAATAAATTCCAGAACATCGCGCTGCGATGCCCATGATGTCAGTGAATTTTCCGGGCCGTGAAATTGAGGGAGATTGGTTTCAAGATCATCAATCGGATTGTTTTTCATTAATTTCACAGCCCCGGAGTGGCAGAAACGATTTCCCGTTTCAATGCTCGCGCCAACAATAAATATGATGTGTAGAAGTAATGAAATTTCAGGCCGCGACAGTAACATAAGTGGATATTGGTTCAAAATGGAATTGCCAAACGAAATGCCTGGTGCCCTCCGGCACGACCCCGCCGGAAGGATAGCGACATGATCGACAGCCTCACTCCAAAGGCGATCGTCGCTGCTCTGGACGAACACATCGTCGGCCAGGCAGATGCCAAGCGCGCGGTAGCCGTCGCGCTGAGGAAT
Source organism: Novosphingobium sp. Chol11 (assembly GCA_945906005.1). Classification (GTDB taxonomy): domain Bacteria; phylum Pseudomonadota; class Alphaproteobacteria; order Sphingomonadales; family Sphingomonadaceae; genus Novosphingobium. Next base: position 3,401 of record CAMDQY010000167.1, read on the forward strand.
CGCTGGCGTCGCCAGCGCCTGTCCGCCGAACTGCGCGACGAGGTGACGCCCAAGAACATCCTGATGATCGGCCCGACGGGCTGCGGCAAGACCGAGATCAGCCGGCGGCTGGCGAAGTTGGCCGAAGCGCCGTTCGTCAAGGTCGAGGCCACCAAGTTCACCGAGGTCGGCTATGTCGGCCGCGACGTCGAGCAGATCGCTCGCGATCTCGTCGAGGAAGCGATCCGGCTGGAGAAGGACCGTCGCCGCGAATCGGTGCGCGAGGCAGCGAGCAAGGCGGCAATGGAGCGGCTCCTGAATGCGCTTGTCGGCGACAGCGCTTCCGAAGCGACCCGCGAGAGTTTCCGCCAGCGGATCGTCGAGAACGCCATGAACGAGACCGAGGTCGAGATCGAGGTCGAGGATGCGCCCAATATGCCGATGGAGCTCCCCGGAATGGGCGGCTCGGTCGGCATGATCAACCTGTCGGACATCATGGGCAAGGCGTTCGGCAGCCAGAATCTCAAACGCCGCAAGCTTAAGGTGCCCGACGCCTGGGACAAGCTGGTCGACGAAGAGGCCGAAAAGCGCATGGACCAGGACGATGTTGCCCGGATCGCGCTCGCCAATGCCGAGACGAACGGCATCGTCTTTCTGGACGAGATCGACAAGATCGCGGTCAGCGACGTGCGCGGCGGCTCGGTCAGCCGAGAGGGCGTGCAGCGCGACCTGCTGCCGCTGATCGAGGGAACCACGGTCGCCACCAAGTACGGCCCGATGAAGACCGATCATGTCCTGTTTATCGCGAGCGGTGCTTTCCATATCGCCAAGCCGAGCGACATGCTCCCCGAGCTTCAGGGCCGGCTGCCGATCCGGGTCGAGCTGAAGGCGCTCACCGAAGCGGACTTCGTGCGGATCCTGTCCGAAACCCGGGCAAACCTCGTCGAGCAATATGTCGCGCTGCTCGCGACCGAGAAGGTCACGCTCGATTTCTCGCCCGACGCCATTGCCGAAGTCGCGAAAATAGCGGCGCAAGTGAACGAGAGTGTCGAGAACATCGGGGCGAGGCGGTTGCAGACGGTGATGGAGCGGCTGCTCGAGGAACTGAGCTTCGAGGCGGAGGACCGCGCTGGCGAGACGGTGCACATCGACGCCGCTTATGTGCGCGACAAGCTGGCCGATCTCGCCAAAAACAGCGACCTGTCGAAATATATCCTTTGATTTGTCCCGCCCATTCGGCACCCTGACCGCCTGAGGGGAACGCGGATGGGAATGCTCGAAGGCAAGGCAGTCGTCATCACCGGATCGGGGCGCGGCATCGGCGCGGCCTGCGCGATGGGCGCGGCCATGCAGGGCGCGTGGGTTGTGGTCAACGACGTGGACGCCGATGTCGCCGAGGCAAGCGCGGCGTCGATCCGCGACGCTGGCGGCAAGGCTATCACCTGCGTTGCCGACATCACCCAGTGGGACGAGGCGGGCAAGCTGATCGCCAGCTGCATCGACGCTTTCGGCAGGATCGACGGGCTGGTGAACAACGCGGGCTTGTTTCACATGAACAAGGCCTGGGATTTCGATCCCAAGGCGGCGCGCGCGCTGCTCGAGGTCAATGTGCTGGGCACGATGCACTGCGCGGCCCAGGCAGTGAAGCCGATGATTGCGCAAGGCAGTGGCTCGATCGTTAATGTCGTCTCCGGCGCGCACATGGGTATCGATTCGCTCGGCATCTATGGCGCGACCAAGGGCGCGGTTGCCTCGATGGTCTATGGCTGGGCGGTCGATCTGGCGGGCACGGGAGTGCGGATCAACGGCCTCTCGCCGTTTGGAAATACGCGGATGGCCGAACACACCAGCGCTTATCGCAGGTCGATCGGCGCCACCGATCGCAGCGCCCGGTTTCAGCCCGCCGAGGCAAATTCGCCGCTGGTCGAATATCTGCTTTCTGATCGGGCCGACGGGGTCAGCGGTCAGCTGGTCCGGATCGATAGCGGCGAGATCCAGCTTTACGCGCACCCGGCCTTGCTGGTGCCGCCGCTTTATCGCGAAAGCTGGTCCGCCGCCGAAATCGCCGATGCCTTCGATGGCGAGCTGCGCGAAAGGCTGGTCCCGTGCGGCGTGCTCGGCATGGAGCATGGGCCGGTCCCGCTGACCAGCGGCTTCTGGAGTCGTTCGTAATGTCCAATCCGCCTGATGACCGCCCGGTCTATCGCCTGCTAACCG
>CAMDQY010000168.1 GCA_945906005.1 Novosphingobium sp. Chol11
TGCGATCGCGGGAAAAATGGCTTGATCCGGCGCATCTGCACCTCACTCAGCATAAACAGATCGTCCACAAGCAGCACCTCCTCGTGCCACCATTGAATCAACCCTCAGCCCATCATGTAAGCAATTTAATAGGTCCTGACCCTAGTCCCCGCTCGGCTCGATGCGCACCAGCAGCGCCTCTACCTGGACCTGATCGCCCGCCGCGACAGTAAGCTCGGCCACCATGCCGTCGAACGGCGCGGTGAGCGTATGCTCCATCTTCATCGCTTCCAATGTGAGCAGCTTCTGGCCCTTGGTGACAGCCTGTCCTTCGGCAATTTCGACCGAAATCACCTTCCCGGGCATGGGCGAGAGGATCGAGCCGTCGGAGACGTGGTGGTGCGAGCCTTCGGTGCGTGCCGCCGTGAAGCGCCATGATGCTCCATGCATGGTGACAAGCACAGCATCCCTATCATTGGAAATCAGCGGATACTCGCGCTGATCGAACCCAATCACGCTGTCGGTCTTGCCGCTATAGCCGGTCGCTCGATCGGTCATGAGAACGGTTGAACACGGAGAGGTGTTCAAGCGAAAGCCATGTGCTGCGCCTACGTTCGGACTGCCCGGCTTTGTTAGTCGTTCCGCAACCAAATCAAGCAGCCACGGAGCAGCTTCGACATCATAGGTAGTTTCGGCAATGTGGCGTTCGATGAAACCTGTATCAAGCCGTCCACGGCGAAAATCCGGCATGACAACAAGCGTGCCAAGGAAGCTCGCGTTTGTCTTCATTGGCCAGATTACCGTATCCCAGCACATCCTTGTCAGGCCAACAATTGCGTCTTGTCGTGTCTCGGCATGGCTGATGAACTTGGCAATCATTGGATCATACCAAGGCGATATTTCGTCACCTTCGCTTACCCCCGTCTCAACGCGCAATCGGGCGTCGGAGGCACTCTCCATTATGCCAGTGCCGAGGATGTGTTGCCAACGGGTGGGCCTCACCGTCTCAGGGATAGAGAACCGCTCAAGCCTTCCGATACTCGGCAAAAACCCTTTCGCGGGATCCTCGGCATAGAGCCGCGCTTCAATGGCATGGCCGTTCATCGTGATCTCGTCCTGCCGCAGCGGAAGCGGTTCGCCCGAGGCCACGCGCAATTGCCACTCGACCAGATCGACTCCGGTGATCTCCTCGGTCACCGGATGCTCGACCTGCAAACGCGTGTTCATTTCCATGAACCAGATACGATCCGCACGCAGCCCTTCGGAACCGTCGGCGATGAATTCGATCGTCCCCGCGCCGACATAATCCACCGCCTTTGCTGCGCGAATTGCTGCGCAGCATAGATCCTCGCGGGTTGCGGCATCCATACCGGGAGCCGGCGCTTCCTCGATTACCTTCTGGTGGCGCCGCTGAAGCGAGCAATCGCGCTCGAACAAGTGGACCACGTTGCCGTGCGTGTCGCCAAACACCTGCACCTCGATGTGGCGCGGCGAGAGGATGTACTTCTCGATCAGCACATGATCGTTGCCGAACGAGCTTGCCGCCTCGCGCTTGCACGAGGCTAGTGCGTCGGCAAAATCTTCACCGTTTTCGACCAGCCGCATGCCCTTGCCGCCGCCGCCAGCGACCGCCTTGATAAGCACGGGATAGCCGATCTTGCCCGCCTCGACCTCAAGCACCGCCGGGTCCTGGTTCTCGCCCATGTAGCCCGGCGTCACCAGCACGCCCGCCTGCGCCATCAGCTTCTTGGCCGCGTCCTTGAGTCCCATCGCGCTGATGCTCGCCGGCGATGGGCCGACCCAGACCAGCCCGGCGTCTATCACGGCCTGAGCGAACCCGGCGTTCTCCGAGAGGAAGCCATAGCCCGGATGGATTGCCTCGGCTCCGGTCGCAATGGCCGCCTCGATGATCCTGTCACCGCGCAGATAGCTTTCGGCGGCAGGCGAAGGGCCGATATGCACCGCTTCGTCGGCCTGGCGCACATGCAGCGCGTTCGCGTCGGCATCGGAATATACCGCAGATGTGCGAATGCCCATGAACTGCGCGGTGCGGATGATCCTGCAGGCGATCTCGCCCCGGTTGGCGATGAGCAGGGATTTTATCATGATGTGCTCATCCCTGCTTTTCCTCCGAGAGTTCCTCCTCGACATCGCGCTTCGCCTGCTCCGCCACCTCGTTCAGCCGATCGATGACCCGCTTCTCCCTCGGACTGATGAGATGACGCCAGACACCATACATATTGATCGCCAGCAGGATGGCGTTCTGCACAATCATTGCCGGACTGTCGTTCAGGTAGCCCGCGACCATCCACAATACCGAGACGATGGCGAACAGGATGAAGCCGGTGCCGGTGCGGTGCCTGCCCCAGTCCGCCGCGATCAGGACCGCCGCCGCCATGGCGCCGATTGCCGCCATCCATTCGATAATTTCGAGCTGCATCAATCCGCTCCGATCAGTTCGCGCCCGATCAGCATCCGGCGGATCTCGTTGGTGCCCGCGCCGATGTCGAGCAGCTTGGCATCGCGCAGAAACCGTTCGACCGGCCAGTCCTTGGTATAGCCCGCGCCGCCCAGCGCCTGCACCGCCTCTCCCGCCACGCGAAAGGCGTTCTCGCTGGCAAGCAGGATCGCGCCCGCCGCATCGAAGCGTGTGGTGTGCCCCGCGTCGCTGGCCTTGGCGACCGCATAGACATAGGCCCTCGCCGACTGCATCGCGACATACATATCCGCCACCTTTGCCTGCATCAGCTGGAATGAACCAATGGCCTGGCCGAATTGTTTCCTCTCGCGGACATAGGGAATGACGACATCGAGGCAGGCCTGCATGATGCCGATCTGCATGCCCGACAACACGACCCGCTCATAGTCCAGCCCGCTCATCAGCACGCCGACCCCGCCATTGACCGGGCCCATGACGTTTTCGTGCGGCACAAGGCAGTCGTCGAACACCAGCTCGGCAGTGGGCGAGCCGCGCACGCCCATCTTCTCGATGTGCTGGCCGATCGAGAAGCCAGCTATGCCCTTCTCGATCAGGAACGCTGTGATGCCCCGGCTGCCCGCATCGGGTGTCGTCCTGGCATAAACGACCAGCACGTCGGCATGGCTGCCGTTGGTGATCCAGAACTTGGTGCCGTTGAGCAGCCAGCCGTCGACCGTCTTTTCTGCCTTGAGCTTCATCGAGACGACATCCGAGCCTGCCCCGGCCTCGGACATCGCCAGACTGCCGACGTGTTCGCCCGAAATCAGCTTGGGTAGGTATTTCGCTTTCTGCTCGTCGTTGCCCCAGCGGCGGATCTGGTTGACGCACAGGTTCGAGTGCGCGCCATAGGAAAGGCCGACCGCAGCGCTCGCGCGGCAAATCTCCTCAACCGCAATGGTGTGATCGAGATAGCCGAGGCCCAATCCACCCCATTCTTCCTCGACGGTAATGCCATGCAGACCGAGCGCGCCCATCGGCTCCCACAGTTCGCGGGCAAAGCGATCATCCCGGTCGATCGCGGCGGCGAGCGGCATGACCTGTTCGTCGGCGAAACGACCCGCAGCCTCGCGGATCATCGCTGCGCTCTCGGTAAGGTTGAAATCGAAATCGGGCGTGGCGCGCATGGCGTGAGCTTCTCCTTCGCTGCCCGATTTAGGACGGATCGTTCGAATAGACCACGGCTCCGCCGAAATGCGGCGTCGAGTGGCAGGCAAGTCCGGTCGTCACATTCCCGCGCTGGCGCTCGCCCGCGCGTCCGGAAAGCTGGAGATAGCATTCGAGCATCTGCGGCACGCCGTGCATGCGCCCATTGCCGATTGCGCCGCCGCCGGACATGACCGGCAGGGTTCCGGGAAGGTCGCTGTCGATACCGCCCGAAAGGATCATCTCGTGCGCCTCGCCGCGCTTGCAGAAGCCGAGCGTCTCGAGCCAGATATAAACGAACGGCGAGAACCCATCGTAAAGCTGGGGCAGGTCGATCTCGCTCGCGGTAAAGCCCGAACTTTCCCACAATCGCGTCGACAGCCCCTCGCCCGCGTGCATCATGTCGTCGAGCGTCCAGTGCAGCATCGCTCGGTTCTTGGTGGGATAGCCGCTGGCATAGCCCGAAACGTAGACCGGCTGATGCGGAAGATCCTTCGCGCGTTCGGCGCTGGTGAGCACGAAGCAGGCGACGCCTTCCACCGGCATGTCGGCATCGAGGCGGCACATCGGCTCGATAATCATCTCCTCGGCCATGTATTGCTCAACCGTCAGCGGCTTTTGGTACCAGGCCGACCAGGGAATGCGCGATCCGTTCTTGCGCGCTTCGCAAACCAAGGTCGCCATCGCTTCGCGCGTGGCGCCATAGCGCTGGCAATATTCGTTATAGGCGAGCGCGATTGCCGGCATCGCCCCGAAAAAGCCCATCGGCGCCATCCACTGCATGGCTCCGGACGCCTCGGTCAGGGAGTTGTCGTTATACTTGCCCGGCGGCAGGTGCAGCGCCCGATGGAACAGCACATAGTCGGCAGCGCCGCTCGCAATCGCATTGACCGCCAAGGTCAGCGATCCGGTGATCTGGCCGATGCCCTGAAATCCGACGACATAGGCAGGGTCCAGCCCCAGATGCCGCGCCAGCCAGTTGGAAGTTACAGTGGAGATGCCATCCTCGACCGCGTGATCGCCGGTCGTGGGAAGCAGCGGCGAGGAGACGAAACCGTCGATCTGGTGAGGCGTGAGGCCAGCATCGGCAATCGCAGCGCGGGCGGTTTCCAGCGCCGTCACGCCCAGCGGCCGGCCGGGCTTGCGCGTCGCCTTGCTGTGCGCGAAGCCGACCAACGCAACCTGATTGCGCGCCTTGAACAAGCCGCTCATGCCTCTTGCTCCAAGCGGAATGCGGGCACCGCAACGCCTGGCGCGATGTCCTCGAATTCGACCACCACGCGCGTACCGATATTCAGCGGCGCGTCAGCGCCGTCGAGCAGCCGCGCGACAAGCCGCATGTCGGGATGACCGTCGAGTTCCACGTCGACGAGCACGAACGGGTTCTCGAAACCGGCAAGGAACGAACGCCGAATCACGGTCCATGTCCGCACCCGGCCCGTGCCGTCGACCGGCACGAAGGCGAAGTCCGGCTCGATGGTATGGCAATGCGGACAGGTCAGGTCGGGCGGCAGGGTGACTTCGTGGCACTTCGCGCACTGCGCCAGCGTCAGCACATGGCGCGCAGCGGCCTGCCAGAACGGCGCAGAAAGCGCATCGGGCACCGGGACGGGACGGGCAGCCAGTCCGGTCATTGTAGATTCTTTCTCCATTCCCGCTCAGAACGACTTGGGCAATCCCAGCACGTGCGTGGCGACGTTGCTGAGGATCAGGTTGGTCGAAATCGGCGCGACCTGATAGAGCCGCGTCTCGCGAAACTTGCGCTCGATGTCGTATTCCTCGGCGAAACCGAAGCCGCCGTGGGTCTGGACCGCCATGTCGGCACCGTGACCTTGTCCTCGTCCAGCGTCTCCCTTGGCGTGGTGACTATGCCGCCAGGCTGATCTGTCCGGCAAGCCATTTCTGTTCGAAAGCCATCGGGCTGGTATAACCCAGCGTCGAATGCAGCCGTCTGTGGTTATAGAAGGCAAGCCA
>CAMDQY010000169.1 GCA_945906005.1 Novosphingobium sp. Chol11
TATTGTTACCACGATTGTTGTTATTCAAGGATATGTCCTCAAAAAAATTGCAAAATGCCGCGCGATCCCCCTCGCCGGCCAAATGCATTGTCGCTCCCCACCGCGAGCATCCACGCTCGTGGGTCCGACATCTTGCGCCGATCCGGAGAAAGTTCCGTCCCATCGCAAATGCTGGAGTCGAAACCGGGCGACGGGAAATGCATCCGTCATCACGGTTCTCCCGCTACTTAGGGACAGTAACAGATAATGCCAAGCGAAAATTTAACGACGCAGGGTCATTTCCACAACTCGGTCACGGCCCGCAAGGTCGCGGTGGAGCGTGGCGACAAGCCCGGCGACCTCGGCCAGCGCGATCACGGCACTCGCCTGGGTCGCTCCGATCTCGACCAGTGCAATGCCTTTGAGAGCGAGCAGGCCAGGCACCTGCGGGATGAGGACGCGATAGTCATTCAGCCCGTCCGGCCCGGCAAACAGCGCCTCATGCGGCTCATGATCGCGAACATCAGGAAAAATGATTGCGTCGGTTTCGATATAGGGCGGGTTGGCAAACACGAGGTCGAACGGACCGCCCAGCGGGTCGCTCCAGCCCGGCAAAGTCCAGTCGGCACCGGCCAGGCTCGCGCGCTGCCCAAGTCCCAGCGCGGCTGCATTGCCACGCGCTACATCGAGCGCCGCCCGCGAACGGTCGATGCCCACTCCCATGGCAGCGGGAAGCTCGAGCAGGCAGGTGAGCAGCAGCGCGCCCGAGCCGGTTCCGCAATCAAACACCCGCAATGCATCGGGCTTTGCGGCAATTGCGCGCTCGACCAGCACCTCGCTATCGCCGCGCGGGATCAGCACATCGGGAGAGACGATGAAGCTGCGCCCGTAAAACTCCTGCGTGCCGGTGATATAGGCGACAGGCTCATGCGCCGCGCGCCGCTCGACGAGCATGGCAAAAGTGCTCGGAACCGCGTCTGCCATGTGCCGCACCAGCATTTCCGATCGCGGCACACCGAGCGCATGGGACATCAGCACTTCGGCATCGAGCCTTGCGGTATCGCTGGTCTTGGCAAGCTTTTCGGCGGCGTCACGAATAGCCTGTGCAACCGACGCCGGGGGTGCTTCAGCCATCCAGCGCCGAAAGCCGCTTGGCCTCGTCCTCGGAGATCAGCTCATCGATCACATCGCCGAGTGCGGTGCCTTCCATTACCTCGGGCAGTTTGTGTAGCGTCAGGCCGATGCGGTGATCGGTAACGCGCCCTTGCGGGAAGTTGTAGGTGCGGATGCGTTCGGAGCGGTCGCCCGAGCCGACCATAGCTTTCCTCGCCTCTGCCTCCTCGCCGTGCGCTTCCTCGCGCATTTTCTCGTATAGCCGCGCGCGCAGCACCTGCATCGCCCTGGCCTTGTTCTTGTGCTGGCTGCGCTCGTCCTGGCAGGTGACGACCAGGCCCGAGGGCAAGTGCGTGATGCGTATCGCCGAATCGGTAGTGTTGACGTGCTGGCCGCCCGCGCCCGAGGACCGGTAGATGTCGATCTTGAGGTCCTTGTCCTCGATCTGCACATCGACCTCGGTGGGTTCGGGCAGCACCGCCACGGTCGCCGCAGAGGTGTGGATGCGGCCTCCCGATTCGGTGACGGGAACGCGCTGCACGCGGTGGACCCCGCTTTCGAATTTCAGCTTGGCGAACACCCCCGCGCCGGTGACAGCGGCAACCACTTCCTTGAAGCCGCCGACATCGCTGGCGCTGGCGGAAATCGGCTCGATCTTCCAGCCCTGCTCGGCGGCATAGCGCTCGTACATCCGGTAGAGGTCGCCGGCGAACAGCGCCGCCTCGTCGCCGCCGGTGCCGGCGCGGATTTCTAGCATGGCGGATCGAGAGTCGGCCACATCGCGCGGCAGCATGGCGAGCGCGAGCGCGCGTTCGGCCTCGGGCAGCGTTCCACGGATGTGCCTGAGTTCCTCCTCGGCCATGGCCTTCATTTCAGGGTCGGCGAGCATGGCTTCGAGATCGGCCACTTCCCTGCGCGCGGCGCTGACCGAAGCGGCGGCCTTGGCCACAGGCTCAAGCTCGGCATAGTCGCGGCTGGCGGAAACGAAGTCGTCGCCTTCGAGCGTGCCCGAGGCGAGCCGCGCCTCCAGTTCGGAAAAGCGGTGCGCGATCTGGCCGAGGCGTTCGTCGGAGATGGTCATGCACCAATACCCGAACCGTCATGCTGAACTCGCTTCAGTATCCACGAGGACTCACAAATGGACCCTGAAACAAGTTCAGGGTGACGGGAATGGGAGCGATAGCCCATCATTCGGTCGCTCGAAAATGGCTTATGTTCCCAAATCGGACTTCGCCCAATATTTTCGCAATCTGATGATATAGCTCTGCCGCTTCGAGCGAGCCGACCGACGTGAAGTTCAAATCTTTGCCATGCGCGTCAGGCTGTTGGACGAACAATTTTGTGAAAATCCCATCTAACCCTGCTTTTGCTCCGCGCTTCTTCGGGTTCTGACGAAATGCAGTCCAGCAGTTAACGCCGTTGCGCCTTAGTTCGCTAGCAATAGCGGCGGCTTCGGCTTCAAGGTCATCCGATTCAGGCAGTATCGCAACTGCTGGTTCAACTGATTGGACTTCCCCCAACAGCATCACCAGCCGCTCGATCCCCGCCGCCCAGCCCACCGCTGGCGTCGGCGGCCCGCCGAGCGATTCCATCAGACCGTCATAGCGACCGCCACCGAGCACAGTGCCCTGAGCTCCAAGCCGATCTGTCACAAATTCGAAAGCAGTGTGCCTGTAGTAGTCCAACCCACGCACAAGGGCGGGCGCGCGGACGTAGTCCACCGAGGCCGCGTCCAGCCCTTGCGTGACCTTGCCGAAGAAGTCCTGCGCTTCGCTCGACAGATAATCGTCGATCTTCGGCGCATCGGCGACGACCGGTTTGTCGCGCGGGTCCTTAGAATCGAGGATGCGCAGCGGATTGCGCTCCAAGCGCTCCTGCGAATCTTCCGACAGGCCAGCGCGGTGATCGCGAAAATACTCGACCAAGGCCGCGCGCCAGGCGTCGCGGCTCGGGGCATCGCCCAGAGTATTGAGCAGCAGCGTCACCCCGTACGAAACGCCCAGCTCTTTCAAAATCTGGTCCGCCATCACCAGCAGCTCGACGTCCGCCAGCGGCTCGGCCGCGCCGATGATCTCGGCGTCGATCTGGTGGAACTGGCGGTAGCGGCCCTTCTGCGGGCGCTCGTAACGGAACAGCGGCCCGTGCGTGGCGACCTTCAAAGGCGCGTGCTGCTGCCAGCCGTTGGTAAGGTAAGCTCGCGCAATCCCGGCGGTGAACTCGGGCCGCAGCGTCAGCGAATCCCCGCCGCGATCCTCGAACGAATACATTTCCTTGGAAACGACATCGGTGGTTTCGCCCAGCGAGCGCGAGAACACCTCGGTCTTCTCGAACACCGGCATCTCGATCCGGGTGAACCGGTAGAGCTTGCGCACCCGCTCAAACACGGAAACGACATGCGCGAATGCCTCGGCCTCGGCGCCGAAAATGTCCTGCGTGCCTCTGATCGCTTGCGGTGTCTTCATGGGTAGCGGCGCTTAGCCCCATTGATGCGCGAGGGAAAGAGCGCGGGTCAGGCTTGATACCGGCGAACCCAGCCGCCACAACGCTATCGATGATCGAGAGGACAGCATTCATTGCAGCCCTGGCGCTGGCACTGGCTGCGCCGGCCGCTATTCCCGCACGCGCGCAAAGCGTCGCCGTATCCGACATTCCTTTGTCGACAACGCCAATCCCGACCGCCGCCGACATGGCCTGGCCGGGCGGCACGATGACGCTCGAAGTCGATGCAAGCGACGTTTCGCGTGGCATTTACCGGGTGACGCAGACGATCAATGTCGCGCCCGGAACGCGCCGGCTGACCCTGCTCTACCCGCAATGGCTGCCCGGCAACCATGCTCCGCGCGGGCCGATTGCCGAACTTGTCGGGCTGGAATTCACCGCCAGCGGGAAGGCGCTGCGATGTGAGCGGGACCGGGTCGACATGCACGCCTTCCACCTCGATCTGGCAGGTACAAGCGGACCGGTCACAGCGCGCCTCGTGCATACATCGCCACTGCAACCGAGCGAAGGGCGCGTGACGATGACGCCCGAGATGATCAACCTGCAATGGGAGAAGATGAGCCTCTATCCCGCCGGGCACAATGCTGCGCGCATCGGCGTCACGCCATCGGTCGTGCTGCCCGCCGGCTGGAACCTGGGAACGGCGCTCGCCGGACGCACCCGCAATGGCAACACGGTAAGCTTCGCCAGCACCGACTATGCGACGCTGGTCGATTCGCCGGTCATGGCGGGCGCGTTCTTCGGCCAGTGGCCGCTCGGCAATGCCGTGCAACTGAACGCCGTCGCCGATGTGCCGACGCTGCTGGTCCTGCGTGACAGCGACCGTGCCACCCTGGCCAAGCTGGTCGCAGAAGCCAGCGCAACCTTCGGCCCGCCACCCTTCGACCGCTACGAATTTCTCGTCGCGCTGAGCAGCCGGATCGGCGGCATCGGCCTCGAACACCTGCGCTCGAGCGAAATCCAGCTCGAACAGCGCACCTTCGTCAACTGGGACACGATGGGCTGGGACCGCAATACCTTTGCCCACGAACTGGCCCATGCCTGGAACGGCGAATATCGCCGACCTGCGCGCATGGCGACACCCGATTACCGCACGCCGATGCAGGACGACCTGCTATGGGTCTTCGAGGGTCAGACCCAATTCTGGGGCTGGGTTCTGTCGGCGCGCGCAGGAGTGCAGACCAAGGACATGGTGCTCGGCATGATGGCGCAGGCCGCCGGGCAGTTCGCAGGAGCTACGCCGGGGCGGGCCTGGCGCTCGCTCGCTGATACCACCCGCGATCCGGTGGTCGCCGCGCGCAAACCGAAGCCTTATCAGTCGCTCGCACGCGGCGAGGATTATTACCGCGAAGGCGCACTGGTCTGGCTCGAGGCCGACCAGGTGATCCGCCAAGGAGCCGGCGGCGCACGCGGGCTCGACGATTTCGCCCGCACATTCTTTGCCCGCTCCAGCCTGCGGCCCGATGTGAATACTTATGAGCGAGCTGACGTGGTCACCGCGCTCAACGCGACCCACCCTTACGACTGGGAAGCCTTCTTTCGCGACCGCATCGACCTTGCTGGCCGCCCGCCACCTTTGAACGGCATAAACATGGCCGGATATCGGCTCGTCTGGAAAAACCGGCCCAACCCTTATGAAGCTGCCCGGATGGATCAGCGACGCGAGCTCGACCTCTCCTATTCGCTGGGCTTCACTGTCGACGGCGAGGGCGAGGTGTCGGACCCGATCTGGGACAGCGCCGGCTTTGGCGCAGGCGTGGTCACCGGGACAACCATCGTTGCAGTCGATACCATTGCCTATAGCATCGAAGGGCTGAAACAGGCGATTGAGCGCGCTAGGCAGGACAAGCGGCCGATTCAGATGCTGGTGCGACGGGGCAACCGCTTTTCGACAGTGCCGATCGCCTATGCCGATGGTCTGCGCTGGCCTTGGCTGGAATCGACCAATCCGGGCGGCGAGGCTC
>CAMDQY010000170.1 GCA_945906005.1 Novosphingobium sp. Chol11
CCAAAACACTCCTCTGCTCAATGCCGCATATCTGTCTCATAGGTGCTGACGGGGAACAGCGGCCGCTTGTGCCATATCGTGTCCTTTCCCCTGCCGGCGCGATCAGTCGCACCGTTCGAAGGTGTCCTTTTCGGTGCTGCAGTTGGGGCAGCACCAGTCATCGGGGAGGTTCTCGAAGGCAGTGCCGGGAGGAATGTCCTCGTCAGGATCGCCGATCGCGGGATCGTAGACAAAGCCGCAAAACACGCAGGTGTAGCTTGCGCTCGCCTTTTGCTGCACTCCAGCCATCCGATCTCTCCCGCATCATGTGCTGCCGAATTGCGATGTCTACATTCGATATTCCGAACCATCGTCCGCAATGCCGAATCTAGCGAGTGAGTTGGAGATCGGGATTGATTTTGATCAAGTGTCGGGAGGATAGTCGCGCTTGAGAGACTTAGGCCCCGGCAAGCACCTTCTGCCGTCGCCGCTGGACCGAACTGCCCAGCCCGATCGCCTCGCGATACTTGGCGACGGTGCGCCGCGCGAGCGAGAAGCCTTTCTCGTGCAACAGCTCGACCAGTGTGTCGTCCGACAGGATCGACTTGGCATCCTCTGCATCGATCAACTGCCGGATCGCGGCCTTGACCGCCTCTGCCGAGGCAGAACTCTCGCCATCGGCGGACGAGACCCCGGAGGTGAAGAAATACTTCAGCTCGAAGGTGCCGCGCGCACATTGCAGGTACTTGTTCGAGGTCACGCGGCTGACGGTCGATTCGTGCATGTCAATCGCCTCGGCGACGGTGCGAAGCGTCAGCGGCTTCAATTGCGAAACACCGTGGCGGAAGAACAGGTCCTGGTGCTTGACGATTTCGCTCGCGACCTTGAGGATCGTCTTCTGCCGCTGGTCGAGCGCCTTGATCAGCCAGTTGGCATCGGTCAGCCGTTCGGACAGCCAGCCGCGTGCATCGCGTCCGCTGCAGGCACTGCGCAACTCGGTGTAATAAGTACGATTTACGATCAGGCGCGGCAGCGTGTCCTGGTTGATGGTGATGAGCCAGCCGCCGTCCGCGCTCTCGGACAGGATCACGTCGGGCACGGCGAACGAGACTGGCTCGCTGCCGAAACGCAGGCCAGGCCGGGGATCGTAGCTGCGAAGTTCGGCGAGCATGTTGCGCAGGTCTTCGTCGTCGACCGCGCAGATGCGGCGCAGGCGCGCGACCTCACCTCTGACTACCAGATCGAGATTGTCTATCAGTCTCGCCATGGCGGGATCGTAGCGGTCCGCCTCGCGCGCCTGGTGCGCGATGCATTCGGAAAGGCTGGTCGCGCCGACGCCGGTGGGATCGAGCGATTGCACGAGGTCCAGCGCGGCGGTCACTTCCGCCTCGCTCGCGCCCAGCGACTGGGCAATGTCGGACAAGCCCGTGGTCAGATAACCAGCCTCATCGAGCAGGCCGACGATATAGCGCGCGCTCGCAGCGAGCCGTTCGTCGCCCGTGGCAGTGCCGATCTGGGCGATGAGATGGTCGGCGAGCGTTTCGGCGTGCTGCTCACGATCGTCGGGCAACATTGCATCGTCGCCGGGAGCAGAGCGCATTTCGCGGCCCCAGTCGCCAGAATCGCCGCCCGAGGCCGGATTGTCGTGTTCGCTCGCGCCAGTATCATGGTCGCGCTCGCCCGCATTGTCGAGCGCTTCGACCGGTCGGTCCTCGGCACCGCGACCCTCGCCGATAAGCTGGTCAATTAGCGAGCTTTCGAGGCTGGTGCGGCGCGCCTCTTCGGGCAATTCCTGCAGGTCGGCAATGGCTTGCGAATTGTCGTCGGCGCCAGCCATTTCGAGCAGCGGGTTGGCATCGAGCGCTTCGCCGATCCAGGTTTCGATCTCGAGGTTGGACAACGTCAGAAGCTTGATCGCCTGCTGCAATTGCGGCGTCATCACCAGCGACTGGCTCTGCCTCACGTCAAGGCGCGGCCCCAGTGCCATGCTATGCGTCGATCCGGGCTTCGCTCTGCTTTGCCCTGCGCATGCCAAGTGACGCATGCGATGCACCAGCACCGCAATTCATAACGTGAACCCCTCGCCAAGATAGAGCCGCCGCACGTTCTCGTCGGCGACGAGGTCTTCCGGACTGCCGGCGAACAGCACCTGCCCGCCATAGATGATGCAGGCGCGATCGACGATATCGAGGGTCTCGCGCACGTTGTGATCGGTGATAAGCACGCCGATGCCGCGCGTGCTGAGGTCTTTCACCAGGTCGCGGATGTCGGCGATCGACAGCGGGTCGATCCCGGCGAACGGCTCGTCGAGCAGCATGATCGAGGGATGCGCTGCGAGCGCGCGGGCAATCTCGCAGCGCCGCCGCTCGCCGCCTGAAAGCGCCATGGCTGCGCTGGAACGCAGGCGGGTGAGACCGAACTCGTCGAGCAGGCGCTCCAGTTCCGCCTCGCGCACTGCGGCATCCGGCTCCTTCAGTTCGAGCACGGCGCCGATGTTCTGCTCGACCGTCAGCCCGCGAAAAATCGACGTTTCCTGCGGCAGATAGCCGAGCCCGAGAATCGCGCGGCGATACATCGGCAGGTTTGTAATATCGATGCCGTCGAGCAGGATCCGGCCCTCGTCCGGTCGCACCAGGCCCATGATCGAATAGAAGCAGGTGGTCTTGCCCGCGCCGTTCGGCCCGAGCAGACCCAGAACCTCGCCCTTGGCGACCGAAAGCGAAATGTCGGTCAGGACTGCTCGCTTGTCGTAGCTCTTTGCGATCGAGACGACCTCGAGCCCGCCGGATGGCGGCGCGTCGTCGTGAGGGGCTGGCTCGTGCTTGCCTTCGGGCGCGGGACTATGTGTCGCGTCTGTCATCGCTCGTCGCTTTACGCATGTGCATCAAGCTGGGCAAGCGCGCCTGCCCGCGTTTCCGACCGATCTGGCAGGATTCCTGCATGGCTGATGCCGTAGTCCCTCGTTCAGCACAGGATTAGCGATCTGCCTCACTTGCAACACAGTTAACCGCTCTTGATTATTCTGCAATCAGGTGGCCTACTCATCCAAAGGAATCGGGAGAGAGCAGCGATGGACACAGTGACGCGTACCGTTTCAGTCAGGCCAGCCGAAGACCACCAGGTGGTCGATTGGCGTCGCAAGATGAGCGACCACATCGCCTATGCGCTGCTGATCTATACGGCGCTTCAGATCTTCGTGACCATCGGCGCGCTCAAGACCAAGGGCACCTCGTTGTTGCCCTATCTCGCGCTTGTGATCCTCGTCGGCGCGATTATTCCCGCTTGCCGCCGGTTCGAGCGGCGCTGGACTTCGCTCACTGCCGTGCAGGCAATGGATCCCGAGCTTGAACACCGCTTCCATCGCGATCGTCTTGCGCTCTGGCTCCTCGCCATCGGCCTGCCGTTCGCACTAACCGCGCTGTTCAAAGGCCTTGCTCTGGCCTTCGCCTGATTTTTTCGGCGGCGTTGCCCTCAACGCCGAGACTGCCTAAATCGCCTGACGTTCGCGTCGGTCCCGGCGCGCGCAGGAGTTGCCCACCCAATGCTCGAATCCAATCTCGCACTCGAGCGCACTGCCGCGCTCGTCGATCTTGCCCGCCGTGCAGGCGCCGATGCGGCTGACGCGGCCTATTCGGGCAACATGTCCGAATCGATCCAGGTCAGGCTTGAGAAGCTTGAGGAAGTCGAGCGGTCGGAAGGCGAACATGTCACCCTGCGTGTGTTCTGTGGTTCGCGGTCTGCCTCGATCGGATCGTCCGATCTAGGCGATGCCGCGCTCGCCGAACTGGCGCAGCGGGCAATCGACATGGCCCGCGCCGCCCCTGAAGACCGCTATGCCGGCCTTGCGGCAGCCGAACTGCTTGGTCGCGGCCCCTGGCCCGATCTCGCCCTGGCCGATCCGACCACCGTTTCTCCCGAGCATTTGCGCGACCTTGCGCGCGAGGCCGAAGATTCGGCGCGCGCGGTTGCGGGGGTCACCAATTCCGAAGGCGCGGCGGCGAGTGCGAGCCGCTCGGTGGCGGCGCTCGTAACCAGTCACGGTTTCGAGGCGGTCCACACCGGGACCAGCCATGCGATCAGCGCCACGGTCCTTGCTGGCGAAGGCGGCGACAAGCAGCGCGACCATGCCTGGCGGCAATCGCGTCATGCCTCCGACTTGCTTGAGCCCGGGGAAATCGGCACGCTTGCCGGGACGCGCGCGGTATCGCGCGTCCGGCCCGCGCGGCTCAAATCCGGCCAGATGACGGTGGTGTTCGATCCGCGCGTCGGCGGCTCGCTGGTCAGTCATCTCGTTTCTGCAATGTCCGGCCCATCGATTGCGAGGCGCGCAAGTTTCCTGCTCGACCGGCTCGACCAACAGCTGTTCGATCCCACCATCGTCATCGAGGAAGATCCGCTGCGACCGCGCGGGCTTCGCTCGCGTCCGTTCGACGGCGAAGGCCTTGCAACTGTGCCGCGCAGGCTGGTCGAAGCGGGCAGGATCACCGGCTGGCTGATGGAGTGCGCGTCCGCACGCCAGCTCGGCCTCGCTTCCACCGGACATGCCTCTCGCGGCGGCGGTGCGCCCGGAGTGACCGTCGGCAATGTGGTACTTGCCGCGGGCAATGTGTCGCGCGACGAACTCATCGCCGATGTTGCTCATGGTGTCCTCGTCACCGAGCTGATCGGCATGGGTGTCAACACGGTCACTGGCGATTACAGCCGCGGCGCATCTGGTTTTCTGATCGAGAATGGCGAGATCGCCGGGCCAGTAACGGAATTCACCGTTGCCGGAAACTTGATCGATATGTTTGCGCGGATGCGCGTTGCCGACGATCTTGAAGTGTATCGCGGTATCGACACGCCCTCGATCCGGATCGATGCGATGAGCGTGGCAGGGGATTAATCCTCCATGCGCGCTCGCTGGATTGCTTCCATGATGATGCGCCGAGCTTCGCCCGCATCGCCCCAGCCGTTGAGCTTGGCCCACTTGCCCGGTTCGAGATCCTTGTAGTGCTGGAAGAAGTGCTCGATCTGCTGGGTCACGATCGGCGGCAGGTCGCTGTGGCCGACAATTTCGCTGTAGTAGGGGAAAGTCGTGTCCACCGGCACGGTGATCAGCTTTTCGTCGCCGCCCTTGTCATCCTCCATCAAAAGCACGCCAACCGGGCGGACCTTGATGACTGCGCCTGGAATGATTGGCGAACGGGTGATCACCAGCGCATCTAGCGGTCGCCATCCTCCCCTAGCGTGTGGGGCACGAAGCCGTAATTTGCCGGATAGCGCATCGGCGTATGCAGGATGCGATCGACGAACAGCGCGCCCGATGCCTTGTCGAACTCGTATTTCACCGGTTCGCCGCCGATCGGAACCTCGATGATGACGTTGAGCTTGTCGGGCGGGTTATCGCCCGCAGGTATCAGGTCGATACGCATGGAAGGTCTGGCTTTCGTGATGAAGTGGAAAATGCGTTGTGGCCCTTACTTTGGGCGATGCTGCATCGCGACATAAAGTCGAGGGATCGGCCCTGTTTATCGGGCGCGCCGGGCCATCAACCGGTCGAGCGGAGCCTCGC
>CAMDQY010000171.1 GCA_945906005.1 Novosphingobium sp. Chol11
CATGCGCTTCGCCGGGCGATGTAATTCTCCTACGAGCTGGTTCCCCATAATTATGGAACGGGAAGCTGCGGTTGTCATCGCCGCGACAACTGGCATAACGAGCGCCATTCCGCGCCTGCCCCGGCAGAATAGACGGAAAAAAGGAGAGACCCGTGCGCTTTCATTTCGCCGAATCGATGACCAATCCGGATTATTTCATCCCGCTCGCCAAGGCGGCGGAAGCGAACGGCTTTTCGGGAACGCTGATCCCCGACAGCCTCATTTATCCCAAAGAGTCCGATACCAAGTACAGCTACAATTCGGACGGCAGCCGCGACTTCCTCGAGAACAAGCCCTTCATCGAAACCTTCGTCCTCGCCGCCGCGATGGGCGCGGTGACCGAGAAGCTTGAGCTGACCACCAATGTCGTCAAGCTGCCGATCCGTCCGCCGGTCTATTCGGCGAAGCTCGCCGCATCGATTGCGGCGCTCACGCACGACCGGTTGAATTTCGGCGTAGGGCTGAGCGTCTGGCCTGAAGACTACCAGGTAGTCGGCCTGCCCTACGAAAAGCGCGGCAAGCGGTTCGACGAATGCATCGAAATCGTCAAAGGACTCTGTGCGGGCGGCTATTTCGAGTTTCACGGCGAGTTCTACGACCTGCCGCCGATCAAGATCAATCCGGTCCCGAGCAAACCCTTGCCGATCTTCATCGGCGGACATTCCGAGCAAGCGTTCAGACGCGCCGCCGCGCATGACGGGTTCCTCGTCGCAGGTGGCGGGATCGATGTCGTTCGCCCGATCGCCCAGTCGATAAAGCGCTATCGCGAGGAGCTGGGCACTTCGGACAAGCCCTACCGCATCTTCGCCCCGTTCATGCCCGACATCACGCCCGAAATGTTCGGCGAATATATCGAGCTGGGCATCACCGATTTCATCACCGGGTTTCGCGACCCCTACAGGAACGAGCTCGACAGCCAGCCGCTGCAGGAAAAGCTCGACATCATGGCTGCCTTTGCCGATGCGGTCATTGGCAAGTTCTGACCTGCCATGACTTCCAATTCCTTCCCCCATCTCCTCTCGCCGGGCCGCATCGGCACCCTCGAGATCAGGAACCGGATCGCCACCACCGCCATGGGCGTCTCCATGGCAGAGGAGGATGGTTCGGCTGGCGAACGGCTCATCGCCTACCACGAGGAGCAGGCCAAGGGCGGCGTCGGGCTCATCATCCTTGGCGCAACTTCGGTCGGCTGGCCGATCGGCTGCGTGCAATGGCAGCAGGCCGCTATTTCCGAGGACCGCTTCATTCCTGGCCTGAAGAAGCTTGCCGACCGGGTTCATGCCCACGGGGCGAAGATCGCCGCGCAATTGCATCACGGCGGACTAGTGGCTGGCTATGGCTTTCAGGAATGGGGCCATCCGCTATGGGCGCCCTCGGTCCCTCCCCCGCCGCGCGGAGACTTCACGCAGTATTTCCTCATGGAAGAGCTGGCGGGCATGGCGGGATATAAGCCACCCGAGCTCAAGATCCTCGAGCAGGACGACATCGATCTCGTCGTCCGCCAGTTCGGCGAAGGCGCTCGTCGCGCCAAGGAAGCCGGGCTGGACGGCGTTGAGATCCATGGCGCGCATGGCTACCTGATCCAGTCATTCCTCTCGCCCGCGACCAACAGCCGCACCGATGGCTATGGTGGCAGCCGCGAGAACCGTGCCCGGTTGCTGCGCGAGATCATAGCCGAAGTTCGCCGCGTTGTCGGCCCCGACTACCCGGTCTGGGCAAAGATCGACCTGCGTGAGGAAGGCCGCGAGGGCGGGCTCACCATCGAGGATGCTATTTTCAACGCCCGCGTAGCTCAGGAGGCTGGCGCTGACGCCATCACCGCGACTGCCGCTCACGAAAACGGACAGGGTAAGTTGCACACCCAGTCGCACACCCCGCACACCGAAGCGCTGAACCTGCCGGGCGTGGCCGAACTGAAGGCCGCGGTGACGATCCCCGTGATTGGTTCGGGCCGGGTCGAACCTGAGCGCGGCGATCGCGCCATCGGCAACGGCGAGGCCGATTTCATCTCGATGGGGCGCAAGCTGCTTGCCGATCCGCACCTGCCGCGCAAGCTGGCCGAGGGGCGGCGCGACGAGGTGCGCCCCTGCATCTATTGCTACACCTGCATCAGTGCGATCTACATGGGCGTCGATACGCGCTGCGCGGTGCGGCCCGAATGCGGCCGCGAGTTCGAGTTTCCCGCGCCTGCTGCTCCAGCCGCAACGCCGCGCCATGTCGTCGTGGTCGGCGGCGGTCCCGGCGGCATGGAAGCAACCAGACGCCTCACCGAGCAGGGCAACAAGGTCACGCTAATTGAGAGCGGCGAGCGGCTCGGCGGGACGTTGCGTTTCGCCGCGCTCGCCTACGAACCCAACGAGCGGCTGCTCAAGTGGCTGATTCGTGAAGTGGAAGGCTCAGGCGCGGACGTGCGGCTTGGCACCAAGGCCACCCCTGCCCTGCTCGCCTCGCTCGCTCCCGACGCGGTCATCGTCGCGACCGGAGCGCGGCGCGACATGCCAACGATCACCGGTGCCGATCAGGACCACGTGCTGTCAGGCGACGATCTGCGCCGAATGATGTTCGGCGAAACGTCGGACGAGCTCAAGCGCAAGACCAGCCTGTTCACCCGCCTCGCCACCAAAGTCGGTGCCGCCACAGGAGCCTCCGCCAACATTGATCTGGTGCGCAAGGCGACCCACGCGTGGATGCCGCTGGGCGACAAGGTCGTCATCGTCGGCGGCGAACTGGTCGGCATTGAACTGGCCGAATTCCTGCAAGAACGGGGCCGCGAGGTGACTGTGGTCGATGAGACGCCGCGCTTTGGCGCTGGCATGACCTTGCTTCGCCGGATGCGCATCCTGCAGGAACTGGACGAGCATGGTGTGCGGCTGGCTCCGGGCGCGCAGGGCATCGCGATCGGCAGGGACGCGGTGACGTGGACCGATGGCGCGGGCGCAGCGCAATCTGCGCCTTGCGACACCGTGATCGTCGCCAAGGGCGCGACAGGCGATACGGCGCTGGCCGACGAGCTCATCGCGGCAGGCTTTGCCGTTCACACAATCGGCGACGCCACCGGCGTCAGCTATATTGAGGGCGCGATGTGGGGCGCGGCCTCGGCCGTTCGCGACATCGCAGGAGAGAGGGTAGAAGCAGCATGATCCTGAAAGACAAGGTCGTCATCATCACCGGCGCCGGGCCGGGCATGGGCCAGGCAATGTGCCACGGCGCGGCAGCCGAAGGCGCAAAGGTGGTCGTCACCGCCCGCTCGCAGGAGCGCATCGACGCCATCGTCGCCGAGATCACCGCCAACGGCGGAGAGGCGATTGCGGTGGCTTGCGACGTCTCGAAAATGGAAGACTGCCAGGCCACCACGAAAGCCGCGCTCGACAAGTGGGGGCGGATCGATGGCCTGGTCAATTCGGCCTATTACCATCCCGATTGGGAACCGCTCGAAAAGCATTCGATCGAGCAGCTCACCATGGCCTTCGATGTGATCGCCACCGGCGCGCTGCGCATGGCGCAATCGGTGCTCCCGGCGATGCGCGCACAGCGCTCAGGCTCGATCGTCAACGTCTCCACTCTCGCTTCGCGCAAGCCCTATCCCAACGAGGGCGGCTATGCGATGGCCAAGTCTGCGCTCAACCAAATGACGCGGCACATGGCGGTCGAGCTGACCGGGTCGGGCATCCGCATCAACACCACCGCGATGGGCTGGTTGATGGGCGCGCCTTTGCAGTCGATGTTCACATCGATGGGCGAAGCCGGCGACGCCTTTCGCAAGCAGCGCGAATCCGAGGTGCCGATTGGCCACATCCCTCCCGAGGAGGATTGCGCCAAGGCGATCTATTTCTTCCTGTCGGACTATTCGTCCGAGATCACCGGCGCGATCCTCGACGTCAACGGCGGCGACTGGGTGGCGCCCTGATCATGGCATATACACTCCAGCAACTGTCCGACATCGAGGACATCAAGCTCGTCAAGCACCGCTACTTTCGTGGCATGGACACCGCCGAATGGTCGCTGGTCGAAGGGCTGTTCACCGATGACGTCACCGTCGATTATCGCGGCGGCGGCTACCGGGTGCAGTCCAGCGGCAAGTCCGAAATCATGACGTTCCTCAAGAACAGTTTCCATTCCGACGCGGTCGCCATGCACCACGGCAACATGCCCGAGATCACGTTAACTGGCGACGACGAGGCCGAAGGCGTGTGGTATCTGTTCGACATCTTCGTCGATAAGGCGCGCGGCTCCCAGACGGTCGGCTCGGCGATCTACAAGGACCGCTACCGGCGCGAGGGCGGGCAATGGAAGATCGCGCACAGCGAGTATGACCGGATCATCGAACTGGTCGGCCCGCTGGCATCCGATACCCAGATCAGCGTCCATTGGCTCGCTACGCACGGGCTCAAGCCCGAAGAGCGGCAAGACATCAGGCACCTTATAACCTTCGAGGCGAACCATGGTTGATCTTTCTGGCAAGACAGCGATCATTACCGGCGCGGGCCAGGGCGTGGGCTTCGGCATCGCCTGCGCCATGAGCGCAGCGGGAGCCAATGTCGTTCTCGCCGGGCGCACGCTCGAAAAGGTCGAGAACGCGGTCGCGCAAATCGCCGCGCGCGGCGGCAACGCGATCGCGGTCGCCTGCGACGTTAAGGCCCCTGCGGACATGCAGGCGGCGATTGATGTTGCCATCAAGGCGTTTGGCGGGCTCGATATTCTGGTCAACAATGCGCAGGAAGTTCCGCTGGGCACGCTCGACGAAGTGACCGACGAGGCCTTTACCGCAGGCTTCGAAAGCGGCCCGCTCGCCACCTTCCGCTTCATGAAGCTCTCCCGCCCGCACATGGCCGCGCGCGGCGGCGGCGTGATCGTCAACATGGCGACCTCGGCCGGCGTGCGCTGGGACATGGCGGGTTACGGTCCCTACGGCGCGGTCAAACAGGCGATCCGCGTGCTGGGCCGCGCGGCGGCTTCCGAATGGGGCGCCGAGAATATCCGCGTGCTTACCATCGCCCCGCATGCGCTCTCGCCGGGGCTGGAATGGTGGACCGAAAACTTCCCCGAGGAAGCGGCGGCGTTCACGAAGTCGATCCCGATGGGTCGCATCGGCAGCCTCGAAGGCGATATCGGAAGCGCGGTCGCGGCGCTGTGCGGCCCGGAATTCGGTTACCTGACAGGAGCGACGATACCTCTGGATGGCGGGCAAGCGAATTTCGACTAGGCACCGTTCCTTCTTCGGTTAAACTGCATTGAGTAAATTCAATTGCACTCCGGGAAAGGTACGAAACGATGACCAGCCTCAAAGAGCTCCGCCGCGTCGGCATGGTCGGACTTGGCGATCAGGGGCAGCCGATGGCGCGGCTCTACATCGAGCAGGGCTGGCCGTTCGCCTTCTTCGCCCGCCGCCGCGAAGTTATCGAGGAATTCAGCGGACGGGGTGGCGTGTTCGCTCCGACCATGCCGGAGCTGGG
>CAMDQY010000172.1 GCA_945906005.1 Novosphingobium sp. Chol11
CCGTCGATCCGGGCGGTTGCGATCGCGCTGATGACGTCATCGCCTGGGTGGGCCTTTCTCTCCTTGAGGATCGGCAAAAGATAATCGGCGAAGCGCTGCATCAGTTCGGCCTGATCGGCCGAGCCATCGGGCCGCATGACCGCTTCCATCCAGCCGTAGAGCAAACCAAAATGTTCGACCGGCAGATTGGCGATCTGCAAGAACACGCCGGTGGGAAGCCGCGAGGCGAAGTCCTGCATGAAATCCGCCTCGCCGCGCGGGGCCAGTTGCGCGATGAGTTCGCGGCTGAGCGAGCGGATGCCGGTTTCCATGGCGCGGACCGACGCGGGAGCGAAGGCCTGCTGGATGACCATGCGGAATGGCCGGTGCCGCGGAGGATCGGCCGCAGTCGGCAGCAGGTTGGACAGGCCGCGCTCCCTTGGAACCATCAACACGTTCGATGAAAAGCTCTCGTGGTCGTTGAGGATCGCCTTGATCGAGCTTCCGCGTGTCGCGACCCAGTGCCCGCCGTTCGCGGTGGTCCACAGAACGGCCTCTTGCCGATTATGGAGCGCGGCCCACGCCTCAACCGGATCGTCGAGTTCTGGCGCGGGATTGTACACGTCGAGATCGATCACGCGATCGGGCGGGACATTTGCCGGAATGGCCATCAGCTCGTCCTCTCTCCCGCAGTCTCGCCTAGCGCATCCTGCCGGTCACGCTGCAGGACGAAACCGGGGTATCCCTGCGCCACGATTGCTTCGCAGCGTTCGACGTAGTCGCCGAAACCGATGTAGCACAGGAACGTCGGTGACTTGCCTTCGACATTGGCGCCCCAGTACCAGTTGGACCCCTTGGTGTAGATACTCGCTTCGCCGAGTTCGTTGACACGCCTGACCCAGTTCTCCTGCGCCTCTGCCTGCACGTCGATGGCACGGACGCCTTCTCTTTCAAGGTAACGGATCAGGTCGGCGATCCAGAGCACCTGGTATTCGTTGGCGACCAGGACGTTGGCGAGAGCCGACGGGCTTTGGGGGCCGGACACTATGAACAGGTTGGGAAAGCCCTTGACCATCACTCCCAGATAGGATCGCGGCCCGCCTGCCCATTCCTGTTTCAGGATCGCGCCATCCCGCCCGCGAATGTCGATGCGGTCGAGCGAGCCGGTGAGCGCGTCATAGCCGGTCGCGCAGACGATCACGTCGACCTCGTATTCGGCACCGGCAGTGCGCACTCCCTTGGCGGTGAAGGCCTCGATGGGGTCTGCCTTCACATCGACCAGTTCCACCTCGGGCCGGTTGAACATCGCGTAGTAGCCCGAATCGAGGATCAAACGTTTGCTGCCGTAATACTGGCGCGGGGTGAGCAGTGCCGCGGTCTGGGGATCATCGACGATCGAGGCGATCTTTCGCTCGAGAAAATCGTTGGCGAGCGCGCTGGCGCGTTCGTCGGTCAACAGATCGTTGAAGGCGCGGTGGAAGGCGGTACCGCCATAGTTCCACGCGCGCTCGAACGCGGCGTCGCGCTCCTCGTCGGACACCTCCAGCGCCGATTCCTCGCCCGAGACGACGAATTCGTCCGACGGCAAGGTGCGCCAGCTCATCCCGGCGGGAGTCATCAGCCAGGACAGCCGCAGATGAGGATAGAGCGCCTTGACCGCTTCCTGCTCGCCTTCGTGCATTGGCCGGTTGGCGGCCGGCACGATGTGGTGCGCGGTGCGCTGCATGACATAGAGATGCGCGGCCGTGTTGCCGATCTCGGTCGCGGCCTGGACGCCCGACGAGCCGGTGCCGATCACCGCCACCCGCTTGCCGGTGAAGTCGACCGGGCGATGCGGCCAGCGGCCGGTATGATGGATCTCGCCCTGAAACGTATCCTGCCCCGGCCATGATGGCACATAGGGAGTGGACAGCGGACCGGTCGCCATGATCAGGAAACGCACCTGGTAGCGGTCGCCATGATCGGTCGCGACCTGCCAGCGTGCGCTTTCCTCGTCCCAGTGCGCGCTGGTCACGCGCGTTCCGAAATGAATGTCCCTCGCCATGTCGAACCGCTTGACGACATGATCGACATAGGACTTGATCTCGCCCTGCAGGGCGAAACGCTCGGTCCAGTTCCATTCCTGCGAAAGCTCGTCAGAAAATGACAGCGCATATTGCAGGCTTTCAACATCGCACCGCGCGCCAGGATAGGCGTTCCAGTACCAGACCCCGCCCGGACCATCGGCGGCCTCGATCAGCTGCACCGAATGGCCATGCTCGTCACGAAACCTGTGGAGCGCGGCAAGTCCGGCAAAGCCGGCCCCGACGATCAGCACATCGAGCGTCGCGACCTCGGATTCGCGTTCGTTAGCCATAACTTCCCACTCCCAGTCCGATGCACCAGAGCTCAAGCGCTCAGAAGGTGACGACGCTGCGCGCGACCTTGCCTTGTGCCATTTGCGCATAGCCTTCGTTGATTGCTTCCAGCGGTATCTGTTGCGAGACGAGTTCATCGAGCAGCAGGTTGCCGTTGAGATAATGCGCAGCGAGCTTGGGCAGGAAAGTCTGGAACGGAGCGGAACCCATCAGCGTGCCGATCACACGTTTCTCCGACATAATGAACGAGGTGATCGGCAGCGCCAGCATCGCGTCCTGGCGTGTGACGCCGACCAGCACGAGAGTGCCGCCAGTGCGGATCATCGCCAGCGCGTCCTGAGCAGTCGCGGCGCTCCCCACGACCTCGAACGCATAGTCGACGCCGCCGCGCGTCAACTCCAGCACTTCGCCAATCGCATCGGGTCCGGCCAGCACCACATCGGTCGCTCCGAACGTGCGGGCAAGATCGAGCTTGTCGCTGCTCTTGTCGATCGCAATTATCCGCGTCGCACCAGCGATGCGCGCGCCCTGCACGGCATTGAGGCCGACCCCGCCGCAGCCGACCACCGCGACCGTCCTGCCCGGCTCGACCTTCGCGGCATTGAGCACGGCGCCGGTGCCGGTGAGCACCCCACAACCCATCAGCGCCGCGCTGCTTGGTGGCATGCCCTCGGGCATCTTCACCGCAGAACGATGATGCACCACCATTTCCTCGGCAAAGCCTCCCAGGTTGCCAAGCTGGTAGATCGCTTCGCCATTGCGGGTGATGCGCGATCCTGCTTCGCGATCGGTGGGCTTGCCCGGCTTGTCCTCGCAGCGGTGGCTATGGCCGTCCTGGCATTCGTGGCATTGGCCGCAAAAGGCGGAAAAGCAGGTGATCACCATGTCGCCCGGAGCAAAGCCAACGACGTCGCTGCCCACCGCCTCGATCACGCCAGCCGCCTCGTGCCCGAGCACGGCAGGAAGGACGGTGGGCAGGTCGCCGATAATCATGTGATAGTCGGAATGGCACAGACCGCTGGCCAGCACGCGGATGCGCAGTTCGCCCGCGCGCGGTCCGTCGAGTTCGACCTCTTCGATGTCGAGGCGCCCCAATTGGCGAAGCACGGCTGCCTTCATGATTGGCTCCTCAGCCTTTGGCCCTCAAGGCCACGAAATCGAGCTCGGGCTGCGACTGATGGCACAGCGCCGGAAATTTCGGCCTCGATCTTGTTGTCGGCGCGCACGAACATGCCAGTGCCGCCCACCTCGCGAATGCGCTCCTCGACCTCGCGCCCGGCTTCCTCGGTGCGCCCGGTGAGCACGACCTTCGCGCCCTGCTGGGCCATCATGATCGCGGTTACCCGACCGATGCCTTTGGTGCCGCCAGTGATGACTGCAACCTTGTCTTTCAGACGCATGACGTTCTCCTGATTCCCAAATATCCAACCTTTTAAAGCTTCAGTGTGGGGGCTAGGTCGCGATGGCGAGTCGGTCAATACCGCAAGGCGGTGCAGTCAATACCGCAAGGCGGTGCAAGGAATAAATGATGAAGGTTCTGACGAAGATCCCCGACGTGCGCGGACTGCTCGATCCCGCGCGGGCGCAAGGCAAATCCATCGGCGTCATGGGAAAATATCGCGTTGCGCAATGCTATACCGGAGCGGTCGGCGCGGAGATCGTGCGGCGGCTGGCGGACCATCCGCTACTCGAACTCGTCGGTGTGCTGGTCCACCATCCCGAGAAGGTAGGCAAGGATTCGGGCGAGCTGGTCGGCGCGGCACCTAATGGCGTCCTCACCACCGGCAAGCTCGAAGACATCGTCGCGCTCAAGCCTGATGCCGTGGTCTGGAGCGGGCTGCTCAACGATCTCGATGCCTATGTGAAACTGCTCGAGGCGGGCATCAACGTCTATACCGGGATCGGGTGCTATTATTTGCCGCAATCGCCTGAAGAACCGCGCCTGACCGCCGCCGCGCTTAAGGGCGGTGCGTCGATCACCGCTGGCGGAAACATTCCCGGCCTCATCGCCGATGCCCTGCCGCTGTTCCTCACCGGTTACACCGGCAGGATCCGGCAATTCCGCATGTGGCAGCGCAACGATATGTCCAGCGGCCCGTCAGCCGCGCAGATACAGTCGCTTGGCGTCGGCTATTACCCGGGAGAATGGGAATATGCCGAAGCCATGAATACCGGCTTCACCTGGACGATCGGCCAGTCCGCGCGAATGGTTGCCGACGGGCTGGGCATCGCGTGGGAAGACGTTCGCCTGGAGCGTTTCGAACAGGCCCTTGCGCCCGAAGACTATGTCCTGCCGGCAAGCGGCCTCGAGGTCAGGGAGGGGATGGTTGCCGGCGTTCGCTGGACCTTCGTCGCCCGGGCCGACGGCGGCCAGGATTTCTATCGACTGGTGAACGAGCAGTCGACCCGGCTCGACCACGGCGACGACTGGCGCAAGACCTACGACGAGCCAGCATGGCGGGTGGAGATCGACGGCGATCCGCCGATTGTCTGCACCTTCGGCTGGCCTGAGGGGACGCCGCCGGGCAAGGCGTGCCACGAACTCAATGCGGCGCGCGCGATGAATATCGTTCCGCGCCTCATCGAAGCCAGGCCGGGCGGGGTCAGTGTTCTCGACTTCCCCGCAGCGACGGCGAGCGACGGATTGTTCGCGCCAGACTGACGCAGCAATCCGTCAGGCGGCCCACGGCCCGGTGATCGCCAGTGTCGCGGCGGGGCTGTAGGCATTGACGAACAGCGTTTGTCCATCGGGCGAGAAGCAGGCGCCGGCAAGCTCGGTCTGGGTGCGCAGTCTTGCAAACGGATAGGCGCTGCCATCGGGCGTGATGCCGCGCAGGAAATTGTCGACCACTGCGGTGTATTGGTCTTCGCAGACAATCAGGTGCCCATTGGGCGCTACGGTAAGGTTATCGCCGTAATTGAACTGACCCTTCGAAGCGCTTTCGAAGAACAGCTCGAGCCGGTCTTCGCCTGGCACCAGCCGGAACACCTGACCGTACGCTGCCGCGCCGCCCGAGGTGCAGCAAAAGTAGAGCTCGCTACTGCCGCGCGCCACGCCCATGTGGATGCCTTCGCCGCGCGCGAACAGCGTCGCGCCCTTGCCAGCACCCTGTCGGCGCAATTTATCATCCGGGCTGTCGA
>CAMDQY010000173.1 GCA_945906005.1 Novosphingobium sp. Chol11
ATTCCCGAATAAACCTCTGGCCGGTGAAGGCACTGCGGCTGGTCGAACAGTCGCGGCCCATGTTCGACCGCGCCGCCCTTGGGATCGGGCGCGGCGTAGTAGAGCCGGGCGATCCGCGCATGACCGATCGCGCCGGCGCACATCGCGCAGGGCTCAAGCGTCACCCACAGCTCGCAGTCCTCGAGCCTTTCGCGCCCAAGCTTGGCCGCAGCGCCGCGAATCGCCAGCATTTCGGCGTGGGCGGAAGGATCATTGAGGGTACGCGGTGAATTGTGTGCCGTGGCGATCACCTCGCCATTGAGCGCAACCACCGCGCCGACCGGAACCTCGCCCGCCATGGCCGCAGCGCGCGCTTCTTCAAGGGCAAGCGCCATCATTTCGGGTAGTGGCCAGCGCGTCATCGCGCGGCGCTACACCTCGCACGCCTTGACCTGCAACCGGTGAATCGCTATGCGCGCGCCTTCCCCGGAAATCCGGCACATTTTCAAGCGAGAGAATTCATGTCCCGCATCTGCGAACTGACCGGCAAGGGCCGTCTCACTGGCAACAACGTCAGCCACGCCAATAACAAGACCAAGCGCGTCTATCTGCCCAACCTGCAGAACGTCACGCTGATGTCCGAAGCGCTGGACCGCAGCTACAAGTTCCGCGTCTCGACGCACGGCCTGCGCTCGGTCGAGCACAACGGCGGGCTCGATAACTGGCTCTTGGAGACCAAGGACGACAAGCTCAGCAAGACCGCGCTCAAGGTGAAGCGCGAGCTCAAGAAGCAGGCCAAGGTCGCGGCCTGAACCGGTTAGCCGTCCGGTCCTGCTGGGCTGGAATCATGAATAGGCGTGCGAGGAGCGTACTGCTCTATTTTTTCTGATGCATCGCCTATTGCGAGCCTATTGCGAAAAACCGGTTCCCACTTTTTCGCGCGATGCTACCGGCGCGCGCCTTTTGCATATCGGGCAGGCAGGTCGGCTGGATCGAGCCGCAGCTTCCATAGCACCGACCGCTGAAGGGCAGCGCGATTGTCGTCCGAGATCACCCATACGGTGAGCGGCTCGCCAGGCACCTGCGGCTCGATCGCCAGACCCTCGAAATTGTCGACCGGAAGCCCGCCCTGCCATGTCGCGAGCACGCGCACCGGCCATTCGCGGTTCTTTCGAATCTTGCGCGGATCGCCAATCGCGATAGCCCCGCCAAAGCGCGGCGGCATCGGCCAGACTACCCGGCGCATCAGCACCAGCACGCGCCCGTCGGGCAGCACCGTGGCATCGGTGGGGCTGTATCCCCTCGGGCCGGCGAAAGTGAACCGTGTCGCCGCCAGAGGATCGGCCAACGGGTCCTTGGCGAACATAACTGCGGAGTGGCGGCGGCGGTCGAACAGGCTGACGAAACCTTCGCGGATCGCAAGAAAGCGGCCATCAGGCAGCCGGGCGAGTGATTCCGGGCCGGAATTGTTGCCCCATCCACTGATCGCCGGGGGATGCGCAGCAGCCCTGCTCTTCACCAGCCTCCCATCGCGATGCTCGAACCGTGCAATGATATTGCTGAATTCGAAGGCCACCCAGACCTTGTCAGATTCCGGATCCCGCGTCGCTGCCTCGGCGTCCTGGTGAAACTTGTCCGCCTTTGGATACACGACGCTGCCGCCGACGCTGACACGGCGCGCGCTAGCATCGGGGACGGAAAACTCCAGCGAAAGCCCGGTGTCGGTAACCGCGAGCAGTCTTCCGCCGCCCAGCGCCACGAGTCCGGAATAGCTGCCGTACCTGCCGCTGCGATCCTCGATGACCCAGGCCTTCTCGAGCCGAAACGGACCGAGCCGACTTGCATCCAACGAGTTCGTCTTGAGCGCCGTGAAATATAGTCGGTGGGGGCCGGTTGGCGCGCTCACTGGTTCGCGCAGCCACAATAGCGGGATCAGCGCCGCAATCAGCACGAGGATGGCGGCAATGCGGCGCATGGCCGGTGCGTTAGCCTAACTCAGTCGCCAGCGAAACAGCGCGCCGTCATTTCATCGGGCCGGTCAGCAGGATCGGATCGATCCGGGCATCGTGCCACTTCATGCCCCAATGCAGGTGCGGGCCTGTCGCCCGTCCGGTCATGCCAATGCGTCCGATGAGCTGGCCCTGCCTGACCCGGTCGCCCTCCTCGACCATCAACTCCGAGCAATGCAGGAAGGCGCTGCTCAGCCCCATGCCGTGATCTATCATCAGCAGGTGGCCTTCGAGCGTGAACGGCTGCCTGGCGGCAAGGATCACCACGCCGTCAGCAGGAGCGGCGAACGGCGTGCCGCTCGCTCCGGTGGCGATGTCGAGGCCCGAATGATAGGCGCCCGGCTCACCGCGATAGATCCGCTGCGAACCGAACATGCCCGAAATGCGGCCCTTGACCGGCCAGATGAATTTCTGCCGCCAACCGGCTGCGTCGGTAAACTTGGCGCGCGCGGCATTGATCCGGGCAAGCTCGGGTCGGCGCAAGGCCATGAACGCCTCGGTCGCGCCGCCCGGACGCCGTGCCGCATCGATGCGCTCGATCTTCCAGCCGCGTGCCGCGATGACGAGGTCGCGAACCAGGGCCGAGCCATCCGACCGACGTGCCACAAGCGAGGCATGGGTGTCAGCATCGCGGTCGAAAGCGGCGAAGAATGCTCCGTCAGGCGCGACGGCGACCGGCGCTCCGCCGATATTCAACGTAGTGGTTTCGGCTGGGACCGAGCCTTTGATCCAGCCACCCTGTCGCAATTCGCCCGACAGGACAAAATCACTTCCCACAGCAGGAATGGGTTGCGGAGCAGGTGAGCGCGGCGAAGCGTCCTCGCTAGCATTCGCACCCACTGCCGCCAGCACGCATCCTGCCCAGATTACCGCCACGACCACGAAGGGCCGCAAACTCTTACGAATCACGAATCCTCCAGCATCCGACGCGTTGCGATCTCGCATGAGGCATAGGCTTCCTGCCGCTCGACACTCCAGTAACGCAGGGCCTCAAGCACGATCGGCTCGCCAGTAACGGCGCAGGGCACATAGCTGCCGGTTGAAATGATGCGAAAGCCGTTCGGCCCGTAATGAAGGCGCGCGGGCTTGTCTTGAGCGGACATCAGCATGCCGGATTCCTAGCAGAGCGCGGCGGTCAAAACAAATCGCCCTGTCCCGGCGGCGCAGCGGCGGGTCGCGGTTTCTTGGCGGGAGCGCTGTCGGTGCTGACCGGCAGTTCGCCATCGTGGAAGCGCAGCAGCAACTCCTTCTCGCGGACGGCCTGCTCGCGGCTGGTGAGCGTCTGTCCCGACTTGCCCATGACCCTGACATAGCCCCGGCTCAAAGGCTTGTCGGGGTGTAGCTGGGGCAGCAAACGGTCTAGCGGAGCGAAGCTGTCCTGCGCGCGCGCCAGCCGCCGCAGGGCGAGCGCGGGCGAAAGTCCGCTGCGTTCCAGCCGCTGTGCCGCATGGGCGACCTGGTTGCGCAGCAATGGCAGCGAAAGGTGGCTCGCCGCCTCGTGAAGCCTGCCGCGTTCGATCCCCGCCCTGTCCTTGAGGCCGCGCCGCAAGCGCTCGGCCAAATCGTCGAGCCGCTGGGCAGCGGGCGCGAGCAAGGCCTCGGGTCGGGGCAAACGCTGCGCACGCGCTTCGAGTCTTTCGCGCCCCATGGTTACAGGCCGCAATGCACAGCGACGCTTGCGCAGCCCAAGGTCGGCTATCTGGTTGCGCAGGTCTTCGCGCACCGGAACCGCCATTTCCGCAGCCGCTGTCGGCGTCGGCGCGCGCACGTCGGCGGCGAAATCGGCGAGGCTGGTGTCGGTCTCGTGGCCGACCGCGCTGATGACCGGAATCGTGCTCGCGGCGATGGCGCGCACCACGATCTCTTCGTTGAAGGCCCACAGATCCTCGATCGACCCGCCGCCGCGCGCGACGATCACCAGATCGGGACGCGGCACCGGGCCATGGTCAGGCAGCGCCGAGAACCCATCGACCGCCGCCGCGACCTGCGCGGCCGCGCCCTCGCCCTGGACCAGCACCGGCCAGACCAGCACATGGCTGGGAAAGCGGTCGGCGAGGCGGTGCAGGATGTCGCGGATCACCGCGCCGGTCGGCGAAGTGACGACGCCGATCACGCGCGGCAGATAGGGCAGCGGGCGCTTGCGCTCGGGCGCGAACAGACCTTCGGCGGCGAGCCGCGCGCGGGTCTTTTCGAGCAGGGCCAGCAGCGCGCCTTCGCCCGCAATCTCCATCGTCTCGACGACGATCTGGTATTTCGAGCGCCCAGGGTAGGTCGTCAGCTTGCCGCTGGCGACGACCTCGATCCCGTCCTCGGGCCTGAATGCGAGGCGCTGTGCGGTCCCCTTCCACATCACCGCGTCGATCACCGCGCTCTCGTCCTTGAGCGAGCAGTAAAAGTGCCCTGACGCCGCGCGCTTGACCCCGGACAGCTCGCCGCGCACGCGCACGAAGCCGAACCTGTCCTCGACCACGCGCTTCAAGCTGGCGGACAGTTCGCTCACCGAGAGCGGCGCGGCGTTGTCCCCCGCGCCTTGCTCGGCTACCAGCCCGACGGCACGCGAATCCTGATCGAAAGGCGAAGAACCGGCCATGAATATCCTGTTGCTTGGTTCAGGCGGACGCGAGCATGCGCTGGCATGGAAGCTGGTGCAATCGCCGCACTGCAAAAAGCTGTTCGCCGCGCCCGGAAATCCGGGGATCGCACAGCATGCTCAGTGCGTCGCGCTCGATGCCGCAGATCACGCCGCTGTTGTCCTGTTCTGCAATGCCGAGAACATCGGCCTCGTGGTGGTCGGCCCCGAAGCGCCGCTGGTGGATGGCCTCGCCGACAGCCTGCGCAGCGCCGGGATCGCCGTATTCGGACCGAGCAAGGCCGCCGCGCAGCTCGAAGGCAGCAAGAGCTTCACCAAGGAGATGTGCCTGCGCGCGGGCATTCCCACCGCTGGCTATCGCCGCGCCGACAGCCTCGCCGAGGCTCTGGCCGCGCTCGGTGCGTTCGACCTGCCTGTCGTGGTCAAGGCCGACGGCCTGGCAGCTGGCAAGGGCGTCACCGTCGCCATGGACCGCGCCGAGGCCGAAGAAGCGGTGCGCGATATCTTTGCCGGGCGGTTCGGAGCCGACGGTGCCTCCGCGGTGATCGAGGAGTTCATGGAGGGCGAGGAAGCAAGCTACTTCGCGCTGACAGACGGGCGCAACGTCGTCCCCTTCGGCACCGCGCAGGATCACAAGCGCGTCGGCGACGGCGATACCGGCCCCAACACCGGCGGCATGGGCGCCTACAGTCCGGCCCCGGTGATGACGCCGATGCTGCGCGGCGAAGTCGTCTCGAAGATTTTCGCGCCGACCGTCAAGGCGATGGCGGAGGCGGGAATGCCCTATTCGGGCGTGCTCTATGCCGGGCTGATGTTGACCCGCGAGGGA
>CAMDQY010000174.1 GCA_945906005.1 Novosphingobium sp. Chol11
TTCCGCCTAATAGATCAGTAGATCTGCGATTTCCTCGCGCCACGCAGCTTCGTCGTGCGCGGCCAGTGCATCGAGATCGTCCGGCTGGGCCACCGGATCGTCCACCCATTCGCGCAGGCTCGGCCCGCCGTTGATGACATCGATCGCCAGCCGATCCAGCTCGTACTCGTAGGGAAAATCGCGCCAGATCGGATAGTCGGGGCAAAGCGTGCGGATTGCCTTGAAAGCGAGCGCCTGCAAGCGCCACGGTCGGAACCGGGCATGATCGTAGAAGCTGCCCTCGGCGTGGATCATCAGCGCACTGCACAGGCTTCCGGCGTGCTTGTGGAAGGTCGGCTCGAACCAGCACGGCCGGATCGCGCAACCTGCCAGCCAATCGGGAGCGGACCTTTGCATCTCGGCCAGAACCGTCGGCGCATCGATGTCTGGCGCGCCGAACAGCACTTCCAATGGCCGCGTGGTGCCGCGCCCTTCGCTCAGGCTCGTGCCTTCGATCATCACTGTCCCGGCATAGGCGCGCGCCATGTTGAGATTGGCCGCGTTCGGGCTGGGATTGATCCAGATCCGGTCCTCGGGCCAACCGTATCCGGGCGCCGCATTAGGTTGCCAGCCCTCCATTTCGATCACGCGATAATCGAGGTCGAGGTTGAACCGGCGGATAAACCAGCGGCCCATCTCGCCCATGGTCAGGCCGTGACGCATCGGCATCGGTCCGGCGCCGACGAAGCTTTCCTGCCCCGGCAGCAGCAACGTGCCCTCAACGGGACGGCCGGCCGGATTGGGCCGGTCGAGCACCCAGACCGACTTGCCATGTTGCGCCGCTGCTTCGAGCAGATACAGCAGCGTCGTCACGAAGGTGTAGATGCGGCAGCCGAGATCCTGGAGGTCGAACAGGAACACGTCGGCGGTGGACATCATCTGTCCGCTCGGACGGCGAACTTCTCCGTAAAGGCTGAAAATCGGAATATGGTATTGCGGATCGAGTTCGTCCGCAGTCTCGACCATGTTGTCCTGCTTGTCGCCCTTGAGGCCATGCTGCGGACCTAAAGCGCTGGTGACATTGATGCCCGCCGCTACAGCCGCATCGAGGCTGTGGGTCAGCTCTGCGGTAACCGACGCGGGATGAGCAATCAGCGAAATGCGCTTTCCTTCGAGCGGCTTGCGCAATTCCGGGTCTGCCAACAGGCGATCGATACCGTTTTTCATGGCGCTTTCGGTGGGACAAACTGGGTCGTGAAACAAGTGCGATCGTGAAAGTCGGGCTGTTCCTGGTGATGCGCATGCGCCCAGAACGAAATGACATCGCCCTCTTCCTCGATCACCGTGGCCAGAGCGCCGTGGGTCGCACCGGCCAACGCCTCGCCCGGCACGCGCACGGATCCGGTGACGATTGAATCTCCGCGCTCGATGGCGGTCTCAGGCCAGTTGCGCAGTTCGGCATTGCCCGACTTGACGCGATAGGATGCAAAATCCACCGCGGCCCAGCGCCCCGACGGGCTGAAATTGAATTCGCGGTATTTTCCGTCGCCAAGATCGAGGAAAAGCTCGAAGCAGGTGGTTTTCCACAGGTCATCGGCGCGACCGCTGCCAGCATAGGGCGGCAAGACGAGCTTTTGCGCCCCGTCGATGCGCCAGCGAAGGAACAGCGTGCCATCCTTCAGGAACTGGCTGACGACCTGAACATTGGCAACGCGGATTGGCCGACGAGCTGGATGCGCGGTCAGGCGGTGGATTTGCAAGTGACTTCCCTCGTGCTAGTCGCCCGATCCCAACAAGAAAGCGCCATGACCCGGTTTCAATCTTCCTTGCTACGCCTGCTCGACGAGCGCGGCTATATCCACCAGTTGACGGACGGCGAAGGGCTCGATGCTCTCGCTGCCAAGCAGATCGTGCCCGGCTATATCGGGTTCGATGCCACCGCGCCATCGCTGCACATCGGCAGCCTGGTGCAAATCATGATGCTGCGCAGGCTCCAGCAGGCCGGTCACAAGCCGATCGTGCTAATGGGTGGCGGCACCACGCGCATCGGCGATCCGACTGGGCGCGACGAAAGCCGCAAGATGCTTTCGGACCAGGCGATCGACGACAACATAAGCTCGATCCAGACCGTGTTTGAGAAATTGCTGACCTTTGGTGATGGCCCGACCGATGCGGTGATGGTCAACAACCACGATTGGCTCGGCAAGCTGGGCTACATCGAACTACTTCAGGAGGTCGGCACCCATTTCACCGTCAACCGAATGCTGACCTTCGATTCGGTGAAATTGCGGCTCGATCGCGAGCAGCCGATGACCTTCCTCGAATTCAACTACATGATCCTGCAGGGCTACGATTTCTGGCACCTGTCGCGCTCGCACCATTCGCGCTTGCAGATGGGCGGCTCGGATCAGTGGGGCAACATCGTCAACGGCATCGAGCTTGGCCGCCGCAAGGATGGCGCCGAGCTGTTCGGCCTCACCACCCCTTTGCTGACCACGGCGGACGGCGCGAAGATGGGCAAGAGCGCGGCCGGCGCGGTCTGGCTCAATGAGGCACAACTGCCCAGCTACGATTTCTGGCAATACTGGCGCAATTGCGACGACCGCGATGTGGACCGGTTCCTCAAGCTGTTCACCGATCTGCCGCTCGACGAGATCGTCCGGCTCGAAGCACTCGAAGGATCGGAGGTCAACGACGCCAAGGTGGTGCTCGCCAACGAGGTGACCCGCCTGTGCCGGGGCGAGGAGGCTGCACGACGGGCGGAAGAGACCGCGCGGCAAACTTTTGCCGGTGGACAGGGCGAGGACCTTCCGGTGCTGGAAATTCCTGCCGAGGGCATGACCATCGCGGCGGCCTGCACCGCAATCGGCTTCACCGCATCGAACGGCGAGGCCAAGCGCAAGATTGCGGAAGGCGCACTGTGGGTCGACGAAGAGAAAGTGACCGATCCCAATGCTCCCGCCGCACCGGGAAAGCTGCGTCTCGGCAAGAAGAAATTCGGCATCCTCAAAGCCGCCTGAAAGCCGTTCCGGCCAGATTTTGTCGCCTTGCGGGCAATTTGTTGCCGCACTTTACTGATTCTTTGTCTTTCCCATGGATAAGTCTGCTGCTGAACTCCACAATTCTGGAATCGACATGGGTGCAGGTGCGCAACTGACGGTAACCGACAAACGCCGGGCGATGCGTCACCCGGTGGACTACAAGGTCATGGCCGAGCATCGATCGCTTGGTGACGTGCATCTGCACATCGTCAACATGTCCGCGCAGGGCTTCATGGCCGTGTCCGACCGCGAACTCGGCAAGGGTGAGCGGATCGACGTGCGACGGCCAATCATCGGGCGGATCGAGGCATACCTGATCTGGACCCGCGACGAACGCAGCGGTTTCCAGTTCGAGCGGCTGGTGCGGCTCGACGAATTCGTCAAGCTCATCGACGAGATGCAACCCAATCCGCGACTTCGCCTCAGCCGCTAACCTTTACTTGGCATGCAAAGCGACAGGCCGTTTCACGCGGGCCGCGAATGCTGTCGGTTCGGCTTAATATAGTATAACATCACATGTATTAGCCTTGCGCATGAACCAACGCCACGCGAAAATCCCTACGAGACTGTTGCTGTGCGCCGCCGCCTGCCTGCCAGCGACGGCTTTGGCGCAGACCCGGCCCGAACCGAGCGAATCGCCCGCACCCGCGCATGCGAACGATCTGGACCCTTCGGATGACAGCGACGCCATCGTCGTCACTGGTCATCCCCCTGTCGATTTCGCGATCTTATCGGCAACCAGTTCGCTTGCAGGCGATGCGTTGCTTGCCGAAACGCGCGGCCAGATTGGCGAGACGCTGGCGAAATTGCCGGGGGTTTCGACCACGTCTTTCGCTCCCGGAGCCTCGCGTCCTGTCCTGCGGGGCTTCAGTGGCGACCGGGTGGCGGTGCTCATCGATGGCATCGGGTCGATCGACGCATCGACGGTTTCGGTCGATCATGCCGTCGTTCTCGATCCGCTCTCGGTCGACCATATCGACGTGTTCCATGGCGCGGCGGTGCTGCTGTTCGGCGGCAAGGCCATCGGTGGAGCGGTGAACGCGCTCGACAAGCGCATTCCGCGCCGCGTGCCAGACTCGCTCGCGGCAACTGTGATCGCGGGATATGGCACAGCGGCGGAAGAACGTTCGCTGGGCGGCGCCATCGATGTGACTCTCTCCCCGCGCCTTGCCGCGCATCTAGATGCGAGCTGGCGCAAGAGCGACGACGTGAGGACCGGCGGACACCTGTTCTCGCCGGCTTTGCGCGCCGAGTTGATTGCCGAAGGAAACGAGCAATTGGCAGACGCGTCAGGCCAAATCCCCAATTCAGCAGCGCGCACGCTGACGCTTGGCGCGGGGCTCGCCTTCATCGATAGCGGCGGCGATATCGGGGTCTCGGTCCAGCGGTTCGATACGCTCTACGGGATACCGGCAAGGCCGGGCGGAGACGAGGAACCGGTTTCCATCGATCTTGTCCAGACACGGGTCGATATGCGCGGATCGGTCAAGCTCGGCGGCCTGCTCGATTCGCTACATCTCCGCGGGGTCTATGGAGACTATGCTCACGTCGAACTCGAAGGCGATGAGGTCGGCACCCGCTTTTCCGGCGAGGGAATCGAGTTTCGCGCCGATCTCATCCAGGGGAACAAGAACGGCTGGCGAGGGCGAAGCGGCGTCCACCTGGTCGACCGGTCGCTCGCCATCGAGGGCGAGGAAGCCTTCACGCCCGACTACGCGACAAGGCAGCTGGGCCTGTTCACGCTGCAATTGTTCGAACTGGGCAAGGGCTGGACAATCGAGGGTGCTGGCCGCTTCGACCGCACAAGGGTTGCGGCCAACGAGGCAGGATTCGCGCGGCATTTCGCGCTCTGGTCTGCGGCGGCCGGCGTTTCGTGGGAGAGCGCGGGCGGGCTGACGCTCGGCCTCACCTATGTGCGCGGGGCGCGCTCCCCCTCACCCGAGGAACTGCTGTCGGACGGGGTGCATATTGCGACCCAGTCCTACGAGCTGGGCGATCCGTCGTTCGGGAAGGAAACCAGCGACGGGTTCGAGGCCTATGCTCGCCTCAAGGCCGAGCGGACAAATGTTTCGCTCACGCTTTTCCGGAATCAGTTCGACGGGTTCATTGCCCCGATCCCTACTGGTGAAGAGCGCGAGGGATTTCCGCTCCAACGCTACGTGCAGGTGCCGGCGAAGTTCACCGGGTTCGAAGCCTCGGGCGACTGGCAGGCGCTGCGCTGGGACCAGGGCGCTCTCACCGTCAGCGCGGCGGGCGACTACTCCCGGGCGCGGCTCAAGGAAATTGGCCCTGCCCCATTGATTCCGCCGCTGCGCCTGCGCGGCGGTCTCGAGGTTCGGCAAAGCGATTTGCGGGTAAAAGCCGAGGTC
This sequence comes from Novosphingobium sp. Chol11, assembly GCA_945906005.1. Taxonomy (GTDB): domain Bacteria; phylum Pseudomonadota; class Alphaproteobacteria; order Sphingomonadales; family Sphingomonadaceae; genus Novosphingobium. Next base: position 5,390 of record CAMDQY010000174.1, read on the forward strand.
GAGTGGAACGAGAGGC
>CAMDQY010000175.1 GCA_945906005.1 Novosphingobium sp. Chol11
CTTCGGAAACCGGCCACGGCACCAACGTGATCCAGGGCCTCGCCATCAGCCTTGAATCGACAGCGCTGCCGACCATCGTCATCTGCGGCGGCATCATCATCGCCTTCCAGCTCGCGGGGCTCATGGGCATTGCCTATGCCGCTACCGCCATGCTGGCGCTGGCCGGCATGGTCGTTGCGCTCGACGCCTATGGCCCTGTCACCGACAACGCCGGCGGCATTGCCGAAATGGCCGGCCTCGACGACGACGTCCGCGAAAAGACCGACGCGCTCGATGCCGTGGGCAACACCACCAAGGCCGTCACCAAGGGTTATGCCATCGGTTCGGCGGGCCTCGGCGCGCTGGTGCTGTTCGCTGCCTTCACCACCGACCTCAGGGAATTCTTCCCGGCGCTGGAAGTCGATTTCAGCCTCGAGAACCCCTATGTAATCGTCGGTCTGCTGCTCGGCGCGCTGCTGCCCAACCTGTTTGGCTCGATGGGCATGACCGCTGTCGGACGCGCTGCGGGTGACGTCGTCATCGACGTCCGCAACCAGTTCCGCGACAATCCCGGCATCATGACCTACGAGACCAAGCCCAACTATGCGCGCACGGTCGATCTGGTCACCAAGGCGGCGATCAAGGAGATGATCATCCCCTCGCTGCTGCCGGTGCTCGCGCCGATCGTGGTCTACTTCGTGATCACCGCCGTGGGCGGTCAGGCCAACGGCTTTGCCGCGCTTGGCGCCCTGCTCCTAGGTGTGATCGTCGGCGGCCTGTTTATCGCCGTGTCGATGACCTCGGGCGGCGGCGCGTGGGATAACGCCAAGAAGTACATCGAGGACGGCAACCACGGCGGAAAGGGCTCAGAAGCCCACAAGGCCGCGGTGACCGGCGACACGGTCGGCGATCCCTACAAGGATACTGCTGGTCCGGCCGTCAACCCGATGATCAAGATCACCAACATTGTCGCGCTGCTGCTGCTCGCGGCGCTCGCGGCAGGCTGATCTACCCATCAATGCTAGCTTGAAAAGCCCCATCCGGAGATATCCGGGCGGGGTTTTTCTTGGAGCCTGGTCCACTCCTGACCTGCCCCAGCCGGGCACGCGCCGAAGCGCGTTAATCGTTCCTTCGCCCCGCGCGGCTATGTGCCGGGGCAGGCGGAAATCGGTTCGCCGCCTCGAAGGGACTTCGCGCGCCGGTGGCCAACCTCGCCTTCTCCATCGCCGATAAACCCGTCGCGCAGGCCGAACTTGCCCCGCCGCCTGCAAGTCTGGATGCGGTCATCTGGCACACCATGGAGCAACCCGCTGCTATCACCGCGTGGGATCTGCTGGCCCAGCGTGCGAGCGAACCCAACCCTTTCTACGAAAGCTGGCATCTGCTGCCATCCCTGCGGGCACTGGACCCGAAGGGCAAGGTCCGCCTGCTTCGTCTCGAAGCCGGCGGCAGGCTGACTGGCCTCATGCCGGTTCGGGCCGATAGCGGCTATTACGGCTATCCCGCCCCGAACTTGCGCAACTGGGCGCATGCCAACTGCTTCCTTGGCGCGCCGCTGGTCGAGAGCGGATACGAAGAGCAATTCTGGCGGTCATTGCTGTCGTGGGCCGACAATGCGCCCGGCAAGGCGCTGTTCCTTCATCTCGCCCCGCTCGCGCTGGCTGGCCCACTGTATGAGGCCCTGCGGCGCGTCCTGTCCGAAACGGATCGGCCCGCTGTCCTGGTTCACCGCGAGGAACGCGCCATGCTCCAATCCGCGCTTTCGCCCGACGCCTATTTCGACGCGGCGGTGAACGCCAAGAAGCGCAAGGAGTTGCGGCGTCAGTCACGGCGACTCGCAGAAGAAGGTGCGCTGGCGATTGAGCGCGAGACCGGCGCCGATGGCATCGATGGCTGGACAGACGAGTTCCTCCGCCTTGAAGCGTCTGGCTGGAAGGGTCGGGTCGGATCCGCCCTTGCAGCCGACAGTGCAACCGCAAGCCTGTTTACCGAGGCCATCCGCGGTGCCGCAAGCGCCGACAAACTTGAACGGCTGGCCTTGACGCTTGATGGAAGACGCGTGGCCATGCTCGCCACCTTCCTCAGCCGACCCGGCGCCTATTCCTACAAGACCGCCTATGCCGAAGAGCTCGCCCGATTTTCGCCGGGTGTGCTGCTGCAACGCGAGAACCTGCAGTTCCTTGCGCGCGATGGCATCGACTGGTGCGATAGTTGCGCTTCCGCCGACCATCCGATGATCGATCATCTCTGGCGCGAACGCCGCGCGATCGGCCGCTACTCCATCGTTATTGGCGGAGCCGCGAGGCGCGCCGCATTTCGTCTGTTGTCCCTTGCCGAAAACCGGGGAAAGGAACCTCTTCAGCCATGACCAAGCCAACCGGCCCGCTTTCGGGCGAAGCGCTGTGCGCGTTCGACGAGACCGCCCGCGCAAGATTCGCCGCGTCCTATCCCGAGACACCGCACACGCTGAAGCATTCGCTGCGCCGACACCCGCTGCTCGAACTCGAGGCTCTGGCAGATCTTGCCGAGCAGCTCCCCGACGAGCTGATAGAATACAATTTCTCTGATCAACCCATAGGCATCGACGGCAAGCCCGAACCCACCGGTATTCCGATTGGCGAAACGATCCGCAATATTGGGCAATCGGGTAGCTGGGCCGCGCTCAAGACTATCGAACGCCACGCGGAATACGCCGCGCTGCTTGCCGATTTGCTGGACGAGCTGAGACCGCTTATCGAAGCAAGGACCGGACGGATGCTGCACACCCAGGCCTTCGTCTTCATCACATCTCCCGGAGGCGTGACACCATACCACTTCGATCCGGAACACAACATCTTGCTGCAAATCCGCGGTTCGAAAGTGATGACGCAATTTCGCGCCGGGGACAGCAGCTATGCACCCGATGAAACACACGAGGCCTATCACACCGGCGGGCCGCGAGAGCTGAAATGGCGCGATGAACTGGAGGAAGGCGGCAAGCAGTTTGCAATCGGGCCCGGCGAAGCGCTGTTCGTGCCGGTGATGGCGCCGCACTATGTGCGCAACGGCGCTGAGCCATCGGTTTCCCTCTCTATCACTTGGCGCAGCGAATGGAGCTTCGCCGAGGCCGATGCGCGCGCCTTCAACAAGCTGCTCCGCAAGGCGGGGCTGAAGCCGAGTTGCCCCGGACGCTGGCCGGAACGCAACCGCGCAAAGTCGCTCGCCTGGCGTGCGCTTCGAAAGGTGGGCTTGGTTGAATAGGGCATTGCGCTGCCCTGAAATACGGCCCGCACCTTAGCAATTTGGTGATTATCCGGTGTTAGGACTCGTTCGCCTTCCTGCCGAAGGCGGAGCAAAGCGAGGACCGCAACCCGGATGGCGAGCAGCGCCGCACCCGTCGCACCAAGCGCGAAGCCGATCATTGGATCGGCGGCGGTCACGCCGCGCTGCGCGATTTCGGCTGTGGCATGGCGCGACCTCGCGCAGGAGTTGGCGGCGTGGGACACTCTCGCCGACAAGGCATGCGAGCCGAATCCGTTTTTCGAGAGCTGGCACCTGCTGCCTTCGCTCGAGGCCTACGACCCACGCGGCGATCTGCGCGTGCTTCGTTTTGAGCATGACGGCAGGCTTGCCGGACTACTTCCGCTCGTCCGCTCATCAAAATACTACGGCAGGCCGGTTCCCCACCTCGCCAGCTGGCTTCATGACAATACATTCCTGGGAACGCCGCTCGTTGCATCCGGGTGCGAGGTCGAATTCTGGCATGCGGCGCTTGGCTGGGCGGATCGCAATGCCGGGGCTTCGTTGTTCCTCCACCTTGCTGATATTAGCCTCGACGGACCGTTGTTTGGAGCTCTCTCGGCCGTGCTCGACACGCAAGGCCGCAAGGGCTGGATAGTCCAGCGTGAGGAGCGCGCCCTCCTATTATCCTCGCTCGATGCAGAGCAGTACCGATCAAGCGCGCTTTCTTCCAACAAGCGCAAGGACCTGCGTCGCCGGATGAATCGCCTCGCTGAATTGGGCGAGGTCCAGTTCGTATGGCAGGACGACGATTCCGGCATCGCTGACTGGTGCAGCCAATTTCTCGAGCTCGAAATGTCGGGCCGGAAGGGCAAGAACGGCTCGGCGATGGGGCAACTGGCCGCAAAGGCCGCAATATTCACCCAAAGCCTCACGGTCGCGGCGAAGCGAGGCAAACTGCTGCGGCTCGCGTTGCATCTCAATGGCAACCCCGTGGCGATGCTGAGCACCTTCGTCGCTCCGCCGGGTGGCTTCGGCTACAAGACCGCCTTCGACGAGCAATATGGCAGGCATGCTCCTGGCGTGCTGCTCGAAAACGAGTTCCTGTCCGTGCTCGATCACAATCGCTTTGACTGGTGTGACGGTTGTGCCGCCGCCGATCACGCGGTGGTGAACGAATTTTGGCGCGAGCGCCGACCAATCGCAAAAATATCCATCGCCATCGGCGGGCCGCTGCGCCGCCAGATTTTCAACCAGATTCTCCGTTTCGAAAAGGGCAAGACGGCCATTGGAGTTCAGGCATGACGATCTTCTCACATTCCTCGCTCGACGATTTTTCCCGCAATTATCCCGAGGTTGCCCACAAGATTGCGCACAACCTGCTCGAGCACCCCCTGCTGACGCTCGAATCGATCTCACGCCTCGCCAATGCAACTCCGATGAAAGACCGCGAATGTAATATCGGCAACGTGCCGATCGGCGTGGACGGGCGTCCCGAACAGATGATCGAGAACCTTGGCGACAGGGTGCTGAACCTGGCGGACGAGGATTCTGGCTCAGTATTCGCCATATCCAGAACTACCCCGCCTACAGGGCGCTGATGGTCGAAATCCTCGACGAGCTGCGCGATGCAATTGGTCCGAAAACTGGGTCCCACGAGCAGATCGAAGGATTTTTCTTCCTCACCTCGCCCGGCGGGGTCGCACCCTATCATTTCGACCCCGAGCACAACCTGCTGATGCAGATCCGTGGCAACAAGGTCATGACCGTCTTTCCTGCGGGAGATCCGTTCTATGCACCCGACGAGAAACACGAGGCCTATCACCGCGGCGGTCACCCCGAACTGGTATGGCGCGATGAATTGGCAGCCGGTGGCAAGGACTTTTCACTTTCGCCCGGTGAGGCGCTGTTCGTGCCGCTGATGGCACCACATTGCGTGCGTAATGGCGACGAGGTATCGGTCTCGCTTTCGAGCACCTGGCGTTCGGAATGGAGCTTCGACGAAGCCCATGCGCGGATCATCAATGGGATGATGCGCAAGCTGGGCCTGAGCCCCAAAGCGCCGGGGCGCTGGCCTCACCATAACCGTGGCAAGTCGCTGGCCTTCCGGGCGATGCGCAAACTCGGCGTGGTGGACTGAACGCGCCTTCGGCTTCAGCTTTCC
>CAMDQY010000176.1 GCA_945906005.1 Novosphingobium sp. Chol11
GTCTCCGGCTGTCCTGCCGGCATCACTCTTCTTGCCCGGCAAGAAATCCTTGATCCGATGCCACTGATCCGCCCGAAGCTCCCGTCTTGCCATCCATACTGGCCTCCAATCCCAGTCAGAAGCTTGAATCAGAAAAAACCCCCATGGGAAACCTAAATGTCAACAGGACCTAGAGCATTGCACGAAAAAGTGGGCACCGGTTTTTCGCAAGCAGCGATGCGACCACAAGGAATCCAAGCTACGCCGCGCAGGGCTTGACCGATCGGCGCGCGCCTTCTATTTGCGCCCACTGCCTAGTCAACACCGGCACGGCCCCTTCGTCTAGCGGTTAGGACGCGGCCCTTTCACGGCTGAAACACGGGTTCGATTCCCGTAGGGGTCACCATATTTGGCTGGTGCACATGGCACTAAGGCCCCTTCGTCTAGCGGTTAGGACGCGGCCCTCTCACGGCTGAAACACGGGTTCGATTCCCGTAGGGGTCACCAGCTCTTCATCGCCGTCACGGCCATACCACCGGGCATTCGGTGTCGTCGAGCACGTCACCTTCGCGAAACTCTGCATGGTGGGGCTTGGGCGGAACGCCCTTGCGCAGGCGAAAGCGCGCATCATCGCCGCAAAAGCGGACCGAAATCGCGCGGCGGCGGGTTGCCAGCGACGTATTGCCAACCGCGCCGTGGATCGTACGGGCATGATGGACGGTGAGGTCGCCGGGCTCCATGTCGAAGCTGACCGCTTCGCTGCTGCGCTCGCTTTTATGGAAATCGGGCACTGTCTCACCCTCGGTATCGGGCATGAGCAGATCGGAGGTGAAAAAATTGGGGCGATACTTCTTCTTCCAGGAGTGACTGCCCGGAATGAACCTCAATGTGCCGGTCTCGGCCCGCACCGGATCGAGCGGCACCCAGGTCGTGCAGACCTGATGGCCTTCGACGTGGAAGTACGACATATCCTGATGGAACGCAGTCTTTTCGAGAGCGCCGGGTTCCTTCACCAGCACGCTGTCCTCGTAGAGATTGAGCTTTTCGGACCTGAGCAGCGCTGCGACCAGCCCCGGCAGCGGCGAGGCTTGTGCAAAATCGGCGAAATCGGGGCTGCCCTTCCAGTGATCGACCCCGCTATAGAAGCGGCCGCGGCGCTCGCCCGCATCGAGCATGACCGCAGCGCCTGCCTGCTGCGCGACGCTGGCGCCGAATTCGGTGTAGTCGATGCATTCCGGCGATCCCAGCCAGGCATCGACCGCAGCACGCATCCGCTCGATCCAGTCGCGAGCAATGACTTGCCGCAGGCAGACGAATCCATCGCGCCAGAACGTATCGATCTCTGCCTGGGTCACGGGTCGGAGTGGGGCAATCGCAAAGGCCATGCCTGTCACTCCGCGAGCGTAACCGGTCTATAGGGAAGGCCATTTCCGTTCTTGCCGCCCCGCACGAGCCAGCTCCCGATGTTGGCCTCATTGGCAATATCGAGCCAGATGCTCAAAATTCCGCGATAGAGTGTCGGCCCGTGTCTGCCCATGATGATCTGATCCTTCATCCGCATGATTGAGTTATACGTTTCCTTAATCTCCTCCATCCGGGCGCCCCAGCGGCTTCGCAGAACGAGGAAATCGGGATATAAAGTATAATCACCCGCTCTGGATATGGGGCACAAAACGGGCCTGCGAATAATGCCTCAAACGAGCGGCGTATGGCCTCGTCGGTAATATCGCTGATCGCACTCGGTCGAATTTCTAACAGCAGATGGAGCAGCATGTCCAGATGGAAGACAGCGTTCTACGGCTTCGGCTCGATCCGGGCAAACGCCGCGCCATCCACATAGGCCAACCAAATGCGGCGACGCAGTTTTTCTGCCGTGGGCGTTTTCCTTCAGCACCTCCTCGGACAGACTGTCCTTGAAGTCGCGCTCGAACGGAGACCAAAGCAGCGAAACGAGCCCGCTGGCAGAAAGCCTAAGCGCAGTCGACTTTCCCGACGCTGGGTAGCCCGCCACGACGTAAAGCACATCATCAGCCCTGCGTCTTTGCCATGTGCGGGACGCGCTGATCGATGAAGATTGACTGCATCGCGGTTGCGAACATGCCCTCGGCGTCGCCCAGCCGCGTGCGGCTGTAGCCAGAGCCTTGCCCTGAGGTCTCACCCTCAGCATCGATCAGCATCCAGTCGCCGCGCGGCAGACGGCTCATGCACACGGTGATGTCCATGTTGGCGAGCGTATTCTCCATCAATGGCAGGACCGGCGCGGTGCCATTACCGAAATCGCCCAGGATCGCAGCGAGCGACAGCGGCTCGAGCGGCTCGCCCTCGACGATGTCGGTCAGGAACCGGATCCAGATCGCGCCGGGTCCGGGCTTTGATCGATCGAGCGCGATCTGGCGCTCCTCGAACCACTTAAGATCGTCGTAATGGTCCTGCTCGGTCCAGAAGCGCCGGGTGAGCGGCGTAGATTGCTCGCCGGTATCGGAAATTCGGGCGCGAACCGCGGTGGCCCGCAGCCACAGCATGCCTTCGGCGAAGAATTCCGCATCGACCACCTGCATCCTGCGCCCATCGCGCAGCACGCGGATCTGAGGGATCAGCGGTACTAGCGGCACCGCGCCAAGGATATCGATGCTGATCCGGGTGGTGAGCATCGGTTCCTGTGTCGGCACCTTGGCGATAACGTGCGCCGAAAGTCCAGCCAGCGCGAGGCCGACCTGCGATGTGCCGTTCCAAGGGCTGACCCCGATGCCGGTCGGCACATAGGCCTCGCCTTCACGCCGGTAGAATGCAGGCCGTTCGATCTTCATGATAACCTTTTTTACCCCAGAAGCGGCGATACACCCTGTCAGGATTCTTGCCGCCGTCAATCGGCTACGGTGCCGACTTCGGCGATCATCGGACTGCACCCAAAGCGTTTCACATCCGCAATTCGACGAGCCGTGGCGTTGAGTCGACGTTAACCATTTCTGGCAGGATGCAGTTAACCGGGCAGGACGACCTTTGAGCCACGGGCAGCTTCGGGGGGAATTGTTGAACTCTCATATGTGAGAACCTAAATTCTCGAAATTGGAACGATCCGACCCAAGGCAGTGACTGGCCCGCTGAGCCAACGAATGACCCGCGCCGATCTGCCGCCGCGCAATACGATGCGGTGGATTGCGAGGCGCAAGGCGGAAGTCGTCGCTTACGGCATTCTGCGCCGGGTTTCAGGATCACGGCACGATTCGCGAAGGATCGGTTGCAGACATAATCGTCTACGACTACGAAAAACTCGATTACCATTTCCCTGAATTTTGGCGCGATCTACCAGGCGATGAATACCGGGTGATCTCAGCCGGAACCGGTTATCGCTCCGTGCTTGTCAACGGACAGGTCACGATCGAAGACGACAAGGAAACCGGCAATCATTCTGGTCAGTTGCTGCGCGGTGGCAAGGCCGATTCAGTGCGGATGCAGTCGGCTCGCAGCGGAGTGCAGGCGCTCGAAGCGGCAGAATAGAAAAGGGGTAGAGGACAGTGGCGATGGAGCATGACGCGCTCGATTTTTCGGGCCGAACGGTGATCGTCACCGGCGGCAATGGCGGCATTGGCCAAGGCATCGTCGATGTCTTTTCCGAGCGTAACGCCAATGTCGTGGTGGCCGATTTTGCGCCGCCGCTCAACCCGCGAGTCAGCCTGGGCACGGGCGAACTGCTCCAGATTCGCACCGACATTGCCCAGCGCGCTTCGATCGACGCTATGGTCTCGCAGGTCATGGCGCGGTTCGGGCGGATCGACGCGCTCATCAACAATGCCGGGCGCGGCGAAGGCATGAAGCGACTGCCCGATGTCACGCAGGACACGATCGACTGGATCCTCAATCTCAACATCAACGGCACCGTTCATATGACGCAGGCGGTGGTGGCCGAAATGAGGAAGGTCGGATCGGGCAGCGTGGTCAATATCACCTCCGCTGCCGCCCTGTCCGGCCCTGCGGGCAAGAACGATCCGATGTATGCAGGCGCAAAGGGTTTCCTTCACTCCTTCACTAAGGCGGTCGCGGCGGATCTTGGACCGGCGGGCATCAGGGTGAATTCGGTGGCGCCGGGGTGGATCGTGCCCGAGAGCAACGAGGCGACCTCGGAAGGCAGCTTCTGGAACGTGATGCCGATCATGGGCAAGCCCGATCAGGCCAACGCGGCGCACGAGGAGGCTCTGAAGTCCGGCTTCGGCGGCGCGCCCACCAACCAGAACGATCTGCCCCCGCTCAGCAAGCTCGGGCGACCGCGCGACATCGGCTATGCATGCCTCTACTTCGCCTCCGATGCCGCCGCCTATTCGACCGGGCAGGTCCTCGCGGTGGGTGGCGGGGGCTATATGCCGGGCTGAGCTAACCCCACAGCCCCTGCAGGAACCAGTCTGGCGCGCGACCAGTAGTATCCCCGCCGCGCCCGTCTCCGGCCAAGCCATCGCGGTAGATCCAGAAGCGCCGGCCCTCCTGGTCCTCGATCCCGTTATATTCACGCAAACGCGCGGTCGAGCGTTCGCGCTACCACTCGGGCGCAATCCGCTCCGGCCCTTCGGCCCGCATGATCTCGTGCACCTGCCCCCGCCAGCAGAACCGGCGCAGCAGACCATCCGGGCTGGCATAGGGCACAGCTATCTTCTCGGGACTGTCGTGTATTTTCAATTGCCCGAGGTGGAATTCGAAATCATCTTGTGAATTGCGATCCCGTTCCAGTGCCCCTTTCCACCCTGCGCGCGCTCGGACACATGACTGGCGCGTAGGACCGGGCGGCGCACCGCGCGCGGTCCCAACCGCGCTCCTAGCCGATCGACGAAAGCAGCAAGCGAAGTGCCGTGGCCCTCGGCGGCGGCCTGGATATCGCCTTGCGACAGCGCCACGTTCTCGCTCCAGACGCTGCGCAGCCGCATCATCTCGATCCCGAACCCGGCATCCAGATCGTCGAGCTTGCGTCCGAACAGCGAGGCGATGTGCGCCGGATCGCGGCTCGGCGCGGCCAGTTCGAGACGGCGCATCAGCACTTCGCCATCCACTTTCCACATCGCCAGCTCCAGCCGCCGCGCGCCCAGGCCGCGCCCTTCGAGCACGCGCGCCATGTCCTGCGTCAGGTCTGTCACCACCCTGTCGAGCAGGTCGCGATGGCGGATCGGCTCCATCAGGCGGCGCTGCACCAGCGGCGCGGGGATCTCGATCACCGGCAGCATCGGCTCGGGCACGAGGCCTAACAGCTGGTCCATGCGGATCAGGGGGTGGGCTGCGGGTGCGCGGCGGTTGCGGAACCGTCGCGCCAGCGCCCAGGCCGCGCCCGCAGTGGGCGCGGCCGCGAGCCTTGCCGCCAGGTGCCGCCGTTCCAGCGCGGCC
>CAMDQY010000177.1 GCA_945906005.1 Novosphingobium sp. Chol11
GCATGACCTGCGAAATATCGCCGGTTCGCCTGCGCAAGATCCCCGAATGCGCTGCCATGCAGGCCCTCCCCATTCGGTGCGGAGTGTGGCACGAATAGGGCAACATGGTCCGCTCCCGCCGCACGCCAGCACCGCTCGATCCAGCTCGGCTGGAAGAACTGGCGCTTGCCTATGTCGCCCGTTTCGCGACTTCGCGGGCAAAACTGGAAACCTACCTTGTCCGCAAATTGCGTGAACGCGGCTGGCACGCGGCCTCGCCGCCGCAGGTTGCCGAACTGGGCGAGCGGTTCGTGGAGGCGGGCTACATCGACGATCTCGCCTATGCCAAGGCGAAGACCGGCAGCCTGATGCGGCGCGGCTATGGCATGCGCAGGGTCGGCCAGGCGCTGGGAGCGGCTGGAATCGACACCGAAGTGCGCGAGCAGATTGCGACCGATGTAGCCGAGCGCCGCGCCTCCGCTCTCGTCATGGTTCGCAAGCGCCGGTTCGGGCCCTATGCAGCCGAGGGGCCGGACCGCGCGCTGAAGCAAAAACAGATTGCCGTGATGTTGCGAGCGGGCCATGCGCTGGACCATGTGCTGGCCCTGCTCGACGCGCGAAGCGCGAACGAGGCGGAGAATTGGGCGCGATCGGACGAGTAATGCTAACGATGAAGCAGGCGCTATTCCCTTCACAGGCGATCTTTGCAGCCTTGGGCCTGCTCGCTCTCGCGGGCGGCTGTTCGCCCGCCGTATCCGAAGCACCTAACCAGACGACCCAGACGCAGGCGACCCACCCCGAATCGGGGCTCGCGGTCATCCCGCTCTCGGTCACGAGTGCCAACGGAGTGCATCCGTTCCGCGTCGAACTTGCCAAAGGCCGGTTCGATCAGGCCAAGGGCTTGATGTTCCGCACCGAAATGGGAGCGGACGAGGGGATGCTGTTCCCGCTCGATCCGCCGCGTCCTGCCAGTTTCTGGATGAAAAACACCGTGATCCCGCTCGACATCATCTTCATCGGTCCCAACCGGCGCGTGCTCAATGTGGCCGCCAGCACCGTGCCCTACAGCGAAGACCCGATCCCCTCCGAGGGTGATGCCGCAGCAGTGCTCGAACTGGTCGGCGGTCGCGCGGCGCAGCTTGGCATCGCGGCGGGCGACAAGGTATCGTGGTAAGCCGCTTGCGCGCGACGGGGCAACAAGGCTAACGGAGCGCTCATGGGAATCCTCGGCAAGATCTTCACCTGGTGGGACGGCGCGACCATCGGCACCATGCTGTGGAGCGCGCGCAAGGGCGTGCATGTCGGCACCGATGCGCAGGGCAACAAGTATTACCGCGGCAAAAAGGGGCATCCGGATGGCCGCGAACGGCGCTGGGTGATCTACGAAGGCGCCAACGACGCGAGCAGGGTTCCCGCCGAATGGCATGGCTGGCTCCATGGCAGTTTCGCCGATGTGCCCGAAAGCTTCCTGCCGCCGTCGCGGATCTGGGAAGTGGACTATACGCCCAACGCCACAGGCACCGCTTCGGCCTATCGTCCCGCCGGAGCTCTCGAAAAGGGCGGGCAACGCGCCCGCGCGACCGGCGACTACGAAGCCTGGTCGCCCGAGGGCTGAAGCGGGCCGATGAACCGGGCGCTCACAGTCATTGCCAGTCTTGCGGCAATCGCCTCGCTGGCCGGCTGCGGTAAGGGCGACACGTCCGGTGATCAGACTGCCGATGTCGCCAAGAAGGCTACGTCGAGCCGGGTGCCGATCCTGCCGCTGGGCAAGGATGGCGAAGTCACTCCCAATGCCGAGCGCATTGCGACGTTGGGCATCCTCAACAAGCGCAACAACATCACCCGCGATCTTGTTCTCAAGGTTGGCGAGCGGCGGCAGATCGGCAACCTCGTGGTCAGGGTCCAAAGCTGCGAGCGCACCGCGCCCTGGGAAATGCCCGAGGAAGCCGGCGCTTTCGTGCAGGTCTATGTCGAGGAACCGCCAAGGCCCGGCGCGGACAAGATCTGGCGCAAGATTTTTTCAGGCTGGCTGTTCAAGAATTCGCCGGCGCTCAACGTGGTCGAGCACCCGATCTACGACGTCTGGGTCAAGGCCTGCGCGATGAACTTCCCCGGCGAAGAGGCCAAACCTGCCGCCGCCGCATCGCCCAAGAGTGCCCCAAAGGCATCCGGCAGCGCCAGCGGAGGAGCACCGAGCGCAAGTCCGGCACCGGCCTCTTCACCGCCCAGCGCTCCCAATCCTTTGGAAAACCCCGAACCGGCATAAGGCCGCTGCGCTGACTTGAGCAGCGCGAGATAGCGCTCCTGCGGAATATCGACAGCGCCTAGCGATTCAAGGTGCTCGGTCATGAACTGGCAGTCGAGCAGCTCGCAACCGCCCCGACGCAGCGCTGCCACCAGCCAGGCGAGCGCCACCTTGGAAGCATCGCTTTGCCGGCTGAACATCGATTCGCCGCAGAACACCCGGTCGAATCCGACACCATAGAGCCCGCCGATCAGCCGTGGCGGTGCGCCTTCGCTGTCCTGCCAGCATTCGATTGAATGGGCGCGGCCAAGCGCATGGAGCTGCTCGTAGCTCGCCTGGATGCGGTAACTGATCCAGCTGCCCGCCTCGTCGCCCGCGCGCGGCGCGGCGCAATGGCCCATCACCTGGTCAAACGCGGCGTTGCAGGTGACACGGAAACGCCCGCGCCTCAGCGTGCGCGCGAGCGAATGCGACAGGTGAAAGCCGTCGAGCGGAAGGATGGCGCGCAAGCGCGGCTCGATCCAGAACACCTCGGGATCGTCGCGCGCGTCGGACATGGGGAACACGCCGCTGCGATAGGCAAGCAGCAGGATTTCGGGATCGATCGGGGTTAGCGGGGCGTGCACGTTCGTCATCATAGCAGAGCGTGCGTCGATGCAATACGCCTTGAAACTCCATGCTCCTACTCAGCGGCTTGTCTAATCCCGCATCAGCCTTTAGACGCACCGGCTCCCGCAGGAGTGTAGCTCAGTTGGTAGAGCGTCGGTCTCCAAAACCGAATGCCGGGGGTTCGAGTCCCTCCACTCCTGCCAGGGGATCGCTGTTGGCAGGACTCGTCCTGTCGCTGCTTGCCGCGCTGCCATTCGCCTTCGCGGTGCACCCGCAGATGGCGGACTATCCCTCGCACCTCGCTCGTTATCACGTCATGCTCGATGGCGGGCAAAGTCCGTTCCTGGCAAAGTATTACAGCTTCGACTGGGCGCTGCGCGGCAATCTCGGCGTCGACTTGTTGATGGTGCCGCTCGGCCACCTGCTCGGTGTCGAGAACGCTGCCTTGCTGATCGCGCTGCTGCTGCCGATTCTGGTGGCGCTCGGCATCATGGCCGTCGAATGGACTTTGCGTCGCCGGATCGGCGTGGGCGCGCTGCTCGCCCTCGCGACTGTGTGGTCTCCGTCGATGGTCATGGGATTTGCGAATTTCAACCTGGCGCTGGCGCTGGCGCTGTTTGCGTTTGCGCTCTGGGTCAAACTGGAAGCTCGCCCTTGGCGCGCCATGCTGTTCGTGCCGACCGGTGTCCTCATCTGGATCTGCCACAGCGCGGGCTGGGGTGTGCTGGGCATCATGATGTTCGGCTACGAGTGGCATCGCCGCGGCTCATGGCGGGCGTTGGTTGCGCGCTCTTGGCGGGCGCTGCTCGCGCCGTGGCCGCTGTTTCCACCGTTCCTGCTTGTCGCGCTCGAATCGCGCGTGGGCGACACGTTCCATTATGGAAGCAACCCGCTGCACTTCAAACTCGGCATATGGATCAAGGCGCTATCGGAGACCAGCACGATGCTGGATCTCGCCAGCGTGCTCTTGCTTGTCGCTGCCATCGTAATCGCCCTCGTGAAACGGCGCATCGACGGACGGCTCGGCTGGGCGGCGCTGCTGGTGGCGCTGCTCACGCTCGCCATTCCGCGCCACCTGGGCGGCGGGGATCTGGCAGACGGACGGCTTGTAGCGATAGCGCTGATGCTCGGCTGCCTTGCGATCGATGCGCGTCAGCCGCGCTGGCTGATGTGGCTTGTACCGACGCTGTTTCTGGTGCGGCTGGCGGTGACCTGTGCCGACTGGCGCGAGCAGTCGATGATCCTTGAAAACGCCTTGCCTGCGCTTGAAAAGGTGCCCCAGGGCGCACGGATCGCTGCCGCTATCCCGTTCGATCCGCTGAGATGGGGCAGCACGCCGCTGTCGCATGCGGGAAGCTATGCGACGCTTTACCGCGACGCGCTGGTCAACACGCATTTCGCGCTGCCGGGCGTCCACATGCTCACGGTGAAAGGATTGGGCGCATACTTCATCGATCCATCGCAGCGTGTCGCCGCGAGACCGGGCGAGCCGGTCGACCTTCGCAATTTCCCGCCCGCTGCTCATGCCGATTATCTTTGGTATGTGGGCGAAAATCCGGTCGGCAGTTTGCCCCCGGTGCGACGGTGCTTTATCGCGCTCCGGGAACCCTAATGCTGCAGCTTGCAAAACCCGAAGCCGGACGCTAGATCGCTTCGTATTCCGACATGGATATCAGCAAAGCCCCTCCCGATCACGATCGGGGCGGCGCTGCCCCCTAGGCGGAAGCCGCGCAAAGTTTCACAGGCACTAAGTTTGGCAAGGATGCTAAAGATGGCCAAGACCAGCCCCGGCGAATTTCTTCGCCAGGTTCGCAGCGAAGCCTCGAAGATCTACTGGCCCTCGCGCCAGGAGACGGTCACGACCGCGATCTTCGTAGGGATCCTGACTACGGTGCTCGCACTGTTCTTCATGGGCATCGATTCGCTGTTCGGCGCGTTAGTTCGCTGGGCGCTGTCGTTGGTATAGCTTGCTCCAAAAGACCTGAATCCCAACCGCTCGATAGAAAGACGACAATGGCCCGCTGGTATATCATTCACGCCTACTCAGGCTTCGAGAACAAGGTGAAGGAAGCGATCCTTTCCGAGGCCGAGCGCATGGGCCTTTCGCAGTTGGTCGAGGAAGTCGAGGTCCCTGCCGAGACTGTGACCGAGGTTAAGCGCGGCAAGAAGATCCAGGTCGAGCGCAAGACCATGCCGGGCTACGTGCTCGCCAAGCTGGCGATGAACGACGATGTCTATCACCTCGTCAAGAACACGCCCAAGGTCACAGGGTTTCTCGGCCCCAATGG
>CAMDQY010000178.1 GCA_945906005.1 Novosphingobium sp. Chol11
CGCCATTCGGGCGCACCGAGCGTGCAGCGGGTCGTGCCAAGCGTTTCGTCGGCGATCACCGGCGCAGGGGTATTCAGCGTGAGCCAGTAGATAGATTGAGGCTTCCCGGCGCGGCTCAAGCGATCGTGGATCACCTTGCCGACATCGACATCGCAGCGGCCCGGAAAGATGCCCTGTCAGGCTCGTACCCCTGCTTTTGCAAGCGCGTCATCGAATACCAGATTCTGGAAGCCGGTCTTCGGATACCAGGTGGTCCGGTCGAAGAAGCTGGCCGAGAAACTGTGTATCGCGGTGGTCTCGTAGCCGGCGCGAACGAACCGTTCCGGCAGGCAGTTTGCACTGCTGAAATCGAAGGTATCGTAAGGCGTGGTGATATCGCACAGTGCCCTGAGCTCGCCGTAGGCCGTCGATCCCGCGAAGTGGTTCGACCCGGTCTGGACGATGTACCGCTTCTTCCATTCGGGCTGGTTCCAGTCGGCCTCGAACAGTTCCTGCTCGGGTGACGTGGCAGGCTTGCCGAGCGCTTCGACGAGGATGACGAGAACGTTCCGGCCCTTGATGGCCTGTGGCGCGAGGCCGACCTGCTTCTCTGCCGAATCGACCTTCTCGCCTTCGACCGGCGGCGTCAGGCCGATGCCCTTGGCTTGCGAAAACGAGGTATCGAGCATGGCGAAAAGGCCGATTGCGACAGCCGCGTAGAGAAATTGGGTGCGGTTGTGAAACCTCTCGACATTGGGCGTCATCCGCAAGACCAGGAGCAGGAGCGCAGCCAGCACCAGACCTGCCACGGCATATTCCTGGGAACGCAGCGGCCTGACCTCGGTGATGAACTGGGCAACGACTGCAAGGTTGAGCGGCGGGATGCCGAACAGGCGGGCCACGTAGAAGATCAAAACCATCACGAAGATGACGATCGCACCGATCGTGCGGATCGCTCGCGAGTGGACCTGTGCGATGAACAGTGCCGTAATGCCCGACATGAGGATGAACGATTGCATCGGCTTGGCGGCAACCTGCCACATCAGGATAATCACGATGTTGGGCAGCAGCAGCCAGCACAATATCCACCTGGCGGGGAAATCCGGCGGAATGCGCGAGGCAATTTTAGACACGATGGAACCTTCGCTGGTTTGTGCCATTGTGCTTAGGACTTGATGGCAAAGATCGGGTTAACTCCTAGTCGCCAGCACTAACGGAATCCCGGAAAATGAGTGCGGGGCAAGCTATGGAAAAGGTCCCCACGGGGCGGTAAGGGACTAAGCCATGACCCAGATTGTTCCCGTTATCCTGTGCGGCGGCAGCGGCACCCGGCTGTGGCCGCGCAGCCGTGCCACCCAGCCCAAGCCGTTCCTGCCGCTGATTGGCGAAGACACCATTTTCGAGGCGACACTGGCGCGCTGTGCGTCGTTCGCCGCGCCGGTGGTCGTAACCAGGGCCGCGCATCTGTCTCATGTCGAGGCGCAGCTTGGAGGGGCCACGGGCGCGTGCATCATCGTCGAGCCGCAGGCGCGCAACACCGCCGCGGCCATCGCGCTGGCCGCAATGCGCCTGCCCGGCGATGCAGTGATGCTGGTCTGCCCCAGCGATCACCACATCGGTGATCCTAAGGCTTTTGCCGAAGTAGCGTGCAAGGCGGCCGAACTCGCAAGCCAGGGCTGGCTGGTCAGCTTCGGGATCGAGCCTACCGGCCCCGAAACCGGATACGGCTATCTCAAGCGGGGCGAGCCGCTGGACCATGGCGGATTCCGCACCGCGCAGTTCGTCGAAAAGCCCGATCTCGAGCGCGCGACGGCCTTCCTTGCCGAGGGCGGCTATGCCTGGAACGGCGGGATATTCGCGTTCAGCGCCGCCACCTTCCTCGATGAACTGACCGCGCAGGCACCCGGCATCGCCGGGCCGTTGCGCGAAGCTGTTGCAAAGGGCCGCGAAGACGGCGCGCGCTTCTATCCCGACGCCTCCGCATTCGCCGGTGCCGATTCCATCTCGGTCGACTATGCGGTGATGGAAAAGACCGCTCGTGCGGCGCTGGTGCCTGCGCGCATGGTCTGGTCGGACATCGGCAGCTGGGAATCTCTTCATGCCGCGCGCGACAAGGACGACGAGGGAAATGCTGTGAATGGCCGTGCCGAACTGGTCGATTGCCGGGGTGTGCTGGTCGAGAGCGACGGGCCGCGCGTCTCCGTGATCGGGCTCGAAGGCGTGGTCGTGGTGGTCGATGGCGACGAGGTGCTGGTCACCTCCATGGCGGGCGCGCAGAAGGTCGGCAAGCTTGGCGGAGCGATGAACCAATGAGTTTGGGGGAGTGAACGGCGCTCTGCCCGTCCGGCAGGTAGCAAAGCCGTGGGGCAGGGACGTGCTGCCCGCACCCCTTGTCGCGCCGACAGGAGAGCGCATCGGCGAGATCTGGTTCGAGCCGCCGCCTGAGCTTTCCGCGCTGCTCGTCAAATACATCTTCACCAGCGAGAAGCTTTCGGTGCAGGTCCATCCGTCCGACGCGCAGCGACCCGGCCACGGCAAGGAGGAATGCTGGCTGATCCTGGATGCCGAGCCGGATGCGAGCCTTGGCATCGGCTTTCGCGAAAGTCTGTCCGCTGACATGCTACGTGCAGCCGCCATCGATGGCAGCATCGAAAGCCTGATGGAGTGGCACAGGGTCAGGCCAGGCGATTTCTTCTACATTCCGGCCAATACCGTCCACGCCATCGGTCCGGGCGTCAGCCTGATCGAGGTGCAGCAGAACAGCGATGTCACCTATCGGCTCTATGACTATGGCCGCCCGCGCGAGTTGCACCTCGACCAGGGCGTGGCTGTTGCAAGGGCAGAGCCTTATCCGCTGGCCTTGCGCGCCAAGGCACCGCTGGGCGAGGCGGTGCGGCTGGTCGCGGGGCCGCTGTTCCGGCTCGACCAGGTGACAGGCGATATGCTGGCCGGGATCGCGTCCGACTATGCCGGAGCGCCGCTGCTGGTGATCCCGCGCGATGTGGCTGCGAGGGTGGCCGGGCAGGAGGTGGCACCGGGCGGCTGCGGGCTCGCGTTATCGGTTGATGATGTCACCCTGTCTGATCGGGGCACTTATCTGCTGGCACAGCCTTACTGACACTTGATCGCTGCGCGGCACGGTTGCAAAGGACAGCCCACAGAAATCCGGGAGTCAGTCCTTGTCCAAAGTCTATCCGGTCCCCGCTGAGTGGGCCAGCCGCGCATATGTCAACGCAGAGCGTTATCAGGAAATGTATCGCCGCTCGATCGAGGAGCCCGAGGCCTTCTGGCGCGAGGAATCTGCCCGGCTCGACTGGATGAAGCCGTGGACCAAGCTGTCCGAATGGAGCTTCGGCGAGGCAAATTTCGGCATCAAGTGGTTCGAGGACGGCACCCTCAACGTCTCGGTCAACTGCCTTGACCGCCACCTTGACACCCGTGGCGACCAGCTGGCGATCATCTGGGAAGGCGACGATCCCGCCGAGCACCGCTCGTTCACCTATCGCGAGCTGCACGAGGCGGTTTGCCGCGCGGGAGCGGCGCTGCGCGCGCTGGGCGTCAAGAAGGGCGACCGCGTCACCATCTACCTGCCGATGGTTCCCGAGGCGGCGATCGCCATGCTCGCCTGCGCGCGGATCGGCGCGATCCATTCGGTCGTCTTCGCCGGCTTCTCGCCCGAAGCGCTCGCGGGACGTATCCAGGATTGCGACAGCTCCGTGGTCATCACCGCGGATGGCGGCATGCGCGGCGCCAAGGTCGTCAAGCTCAAGGACAACGTCGACGAAGCACTGCTGCAGTGTCCGTCGGTCAAGTATGTGATGGTCGTAGGCCGCACCGGCATCGAGATAGACATGAAGGAAGGTCGCGACGTCTCGTGGTACGCGCAGCTTGGCATGTCGCACGTCTGCGAGCCAGAGGAGATGAGCGCGGAAGATCCGCTGTTCATCCTTTATACCTCGGGTTCGACCGGCAAGCCCAAGGGCGTCCTTCACACCACCGGCGGATACCTCACCTGGGCGGCGATGACGCACCAGTACGTGTTCGATTACCGCCCTGGCGACATCTATTGGTGCGCGGCCGACGTCGGCTGGGTCACCGGCCATTCCTATGTGGTCTATGGCCCGCTCGCCAACGCCGCGACCCAGGTGATGTACGAGGGCGTGCCCAACCATCCCGATCACAGCCGCTTCTGGCAGATCGTCGACAAGCACAAGGTCAGCACGTTCTACGGCGCGCCCACGGCGCTGCGCTCGCTGATGCGCGAGGGCGACGACTGGGTGAAAAAGACCGACCGCTCATCGCTGCGCTTGCTCGGCACGGTGGGCGAGCCGATCAATCCCGAAGCCTGGGAATGGTATTACAACGTGGTCGGCGATGCGCGCTGCCCGATCGTCGATACCTGGTGGCAGACCGAAACCGGCGCGGCGATGATCACCGGAATGCCCGGCGCGATCGCCATGAAACCGGGCTCGGCGTCGCTACCGATGTTCGGCGTGGTGCCGCAACTGGTCGATGGCGAGGGTGCGGTGCTCGAAGGAGCAGCTTCGGGCAACCTGTGTCTCACGCAAAGCTGGCCGGGCCAGATGCGCACCGTGTGGGGCGATCACGACCGGTTCTTCCAGACCTATTTCAGCACCTATCCGGGCAAGTATTTCACCGGGGACGGCTGCCGCCGCGACGAGGACGGCTATTACTGGATCACCGGCCGCGTCGATGACGTCATCAACGTATCTGGCCACCGGATGGGCACCGCCGAGGTCGAAAGCGCGCTCGTCGCCCATTCCAAGGTCGCCGAGGCGGCCGTTGTCGGCATGCCGCACGAAGTGAAGGGGCAGGGCATCTATGCCTATGTCACGCTCAATGCCAGCGAGCAGACCAGCGACGAACTCAAGGCCGAACTGGTGCAATGGGTGCGCAAGGAAATCGGCCCGATCGCGACGATCGACGTGATCCACTTCGCTCCCGCGCTGCCCAAGACGCGCTCGGGCAAGATCATGCGCCGCATCCTCAGGAAGATCGCCGAGGGCGATGTCTCGAACCTT
>CAMDQY010000179.1 GCA_945906005.1 Novosphingobium sp. Chol11
CAACTGCGCTGCGTCGCTGATCGTCGCGGGGTTTTCCATCATGTGGCTGACGAGGTTGCGGAAGATCGAATCGTAGAAGTTGTCGACCTTGTCGTCGCGGCGGATCACCTCGACGGCAAGTTGCGCATCGCGAGCCCCATAGGCATTGAGCACGTCGCGGACCATGGACTGGGCAATCTCGGCCATCGTCGGGATCAGGGTCAACGGCTCGATCTGGCCCGCGCGCTCGAAGCGTGTCACCCGCTTGGCGATGTTCTTGGCATAGTCGCCGATACGCTCGACCACGCCCGAAATCTTGAGCGCGGCGATGACCTCGCGTAGGTCGTCTGCCATCGGCGCGCGCAACGCGATGATGCGTACCGCAAGCCGGTCGACCTCTGCTTCGAGCGCGTCGATGCGGGGATCGTTGGCGATGACCGCGTGGGCCTTTTCCTCGTCGCGCTGGACCAGCGCGTCGATCGCATCGCGGATCGCCACTTCGGCAAGCCCGCCCATCTCGGCAATCAGGCCGCGAAGCTGGCTGATCTCGTTCTCGAACGACTTGACCGTATGTTCGACCATGTCAGTTCTCCCTCAGCCGTACCGGCCGGTGATGTAATCCTGCGTCCGCTTCTCGCGAGGATTGGTGAAAATCTCGTCCGTTTCGCCGTATTCGACCATGTGGCCGAGGTGGAAGAAGGCGGTGCGTTGCGAGACGCGGGCAGCCTGTTGCATCGAGTGCGTGACGATGACGATAGCGTAGTTTTCGCGAAGCTCGTCGATCAATTCCTCGATCCGCGCGGTGGCGATCGGATCGAGCGCGGAGCACGGTTCGTCCATCAGGATGACTTCGGGGCTGACGGCGATGGCGCGGGCAATGCACAGCCGCTGTTGCTGGCCGCCCGACAGCGCGGTTCCGGCATCGGTCAGCCGGTCCTTCACTTCGTCCCACAGGCCAGCGCGCAGCAGCGACTTTTCGACGATCTGCTCCAGCTCAGCCTTGCCTTCGGCGAGCCCATGGATGCGCGGACCATAGGCGATGTTCTCGAATATGGTCTTGGGAAAGGGATTGGGCTTCTGGAATACCATGCCTACACGGGCACGCAATTGTACCACGTCCATGCCGCTGGCATAGATGTCATGCCCGTCGAGCTCGATCGAACCGGTCACGCGCGCCACCGGGATCGTGTCGTTCATCCGGTTAAAGCAGCGCAAGAAGGTCGATTTGCCGCAGCCCGAGGGGCCGATAAAGGATGTGACGAGGCCAGCATCGATATCGATCGAAACGTCGTCGATGGCCTTCTTAGAGCCGTAAAAAACGTCGACGTTGCGCGCCGTCAATTTGGTTTGCATCGGCATCTGACTACCAGTTAACCTCGAACTTGTTGCGCAGATAGATTGCCAGGCCGTTCATCGCCAGCAGGAACACCAGCAGCACGATGATCGCCGCCGACGTGTTCTGAACGAAACCAGCGTCGATTTCGTCCGACCACAGGAAGATCTGCATCGGCAGGACGCTCGCGGGTGCGGTCACGCCGTCGGGCGGCGTGGCGATAAAGGCGCGCATGCCGATCATCAGCAGCGGGGCGGTTTCGCCCAGGGCGCGCGCCATGCCGATGATCGTGCCAGTCATGATGCCGGGCAGCGCCAGCGGCACGACATGGTGGAACACGGTCTGCACCGGGCTTGCTCCGATCGCCAGCGCCGCATCCCGGATCGAGGGCGGCACCGCCTTGATCGCGTTGCGCGAAGCGATGACGATCACCGGCATGGTCATCAGCGCAAGGGTCAGGCCGCCGACCAGCGGCGAACTTCGCGGCATGTGCAAGGTGTTGATAAAGACGGCGAGGCCAAGCAGGCCGAAGATAATCGAGGGCACCGCCGCAAGGTTGTTGATCGAGACCTCGACGATGTCGACCCAGCGATTGCGCGGCGCGAACTCCTCGAGATAGACCGCCGCCAGCACGCCCAACGGAAACGAAAGCGCCAGCGTGACCAGCATCGTCCACAGCGAACCCTTGAACGCGCCCCATATCCCTGCGCTGGCCGGATCGGTCGAATCCGATGCGGTCAGGAATTGCCAGTCGAGCCCGCCCAGCCCGTTCTTGAGCATGATGACAAGCAGCAGCACGAGGAAAGACAGCGACAGCACGACCGCGCCAAGGCCGAGCAGGTGGAAGCGCCGCTCGGCGGCATGGCGCTGGGCGAGCCGCTGTTCCATCCGGGCGAGGACATGCGCGTCAGTCATAGGCTTCCCTGAACCGCCTGACGACTCGCAGCGCGACGATATTGAGCACCAGCGTCACCGTGAACAGGATCAGGCCGAGCGCGAATGCCGAGAGAGTCTTGGGACTGTCGAACTCCTGGTCGCCGGTCAGCAGCTGGACGATCTGGAAAGTAACGGTCGTCATCGAATCGAGCGGGTCCGCCGAGAGGTTTGCCGCCGCACCTGCCGCCATGACCACGATCATGGTCTCGCCGATCGCGCGGCTCACCGCCAGCATCACGCCCGCAACGATGCCCGGCAGCGCAGCGGGGATCAGCACGCGCTTGATTGTTTCGGACTGGGTCGCGCCCATCGCCAGCGATCCGTCGCGCATCGCACTGGGGACGGCGGCGATGGAATCGTCGGCCATCGACGAGACGAACGGAATTATCATGACCCCCATTACCAGCCCGGCGGCGAGCGCGCTTTCGGTTGATGGGTTGTCGCGGCCCAGCGAAGCCGCGAGGTCACGGATGAACGGCGCAATCGTCAGCGCAGCGAAATAGCCATAGACCACGGTCGGCACGCCCGCGAGAATTTCCAGCATCGGCTTGATCCAGCGCCGTGCGCGGGCCGAGGCATATTGGGTGAGGTAGATCGCGCTCATCAGCCCCAACGGGATGGCGACGATCATGGCGATCACCGCTCCGATATAAATCGTGCCCCAGAACAACGGCACCGCACCGAAACTGTCGCCGATGTCATCGCCCACGGCAGCGCCGGGGCTCCAGTGCGTCCCGGTGAGGAAATCGATCGGCGAGACCTGGCCGAAAAACAGCCCAGTCTCGTAGACCAGCGAGGCGATGATGCCGAAAGTGGTAAGAATCGCGACCAGCGAGGCGAGCAGAAGCAGCAGCATGACCGCTCGCTCGACCCAGGTTCGCGCGGGGAAATCGGCCCGCAGCCGCGAAAAGCCCCATGCGCCGCCCGAAAATGCGAGGATTGCGACGATCACTGCGCCGACCAGGCCATAGCGCGCGTTGAGTTGTTGGATCGGCGCGACAAGTTCGGCGGCGAGCGGATAGAACGAACCAGCATCGGGATTGGCGGCCAACGCGCGGGCCTCGGCGAGAACGGAAGCGCGCTCGAATTCGGAAGCTGGGAGATTTTGCGCCACCGGCCAGGCTGCCAGAGCCGCGTCGACCAGCGAGGGAACCAGCGCGCTCCACGCCAGCCATCCGACGAGCGCAGGAACCAGGATCCACAGCACGAGGTGCGCGGCGTGGTATTCGGGCCGCGACCACGTTGTAACCCCGTCGCGGGCGAACAGTCGCGCCTTGCCGCGCGCGGTGAACCAGCCGACGAGGACAAGCGCGACGAGCGCCGACAGGATGGCCAGCTGGATCATGTCGGCGCTACTGATGTCACTTGAGGCCGGTGCCGTCCATCACCGTCAGCTTGGCGATCACATCCGCGTTCTTCGCGCGCACGTCGTCAGGCGCGATAACCATGCCCTTGGCCTTCAGGTAGCCTTCGGGTCCCCAGGCTTTCGGCCACTCGGCGATGAATTCCTTGAGGCCCCTGATCGGGCCGAGGTGCGCCTTCTTGACGTAGATGTAGAGCGGACGCGCGCCCGGATAGCTGAAATCGGAAATCGTCGCATAGGTCGGGGTCACGCCCGACATCGGCACGCCCTTCAGCTTGTCTGCATTTTCTTCGAGGAACGAGAATCCGAAAATACCGATCGCCTTGGGGTTCTGCGCGATCTTCTGGACGAGCAGGTTGTCGTTCTCGCCGCCTTCGACATAAGCGCCGTCCTCGCGAACCGTGGTGCAGGTCTTCTCGTAGGCGTCCTTGTCGCTGTCCTTGAGCGCGGCCATCGCCGGATCGGACTTGCAGCCTGCTTCCAGGATCAGTTCCTTGAGTGCATCACGCGTGCCAGAGGTGGTCGGCGGACCATAGATCAGAATCGGAATGGCAGGCAGCGAAGCATCGATGTCATTCCAGTTCTTCGCTGTCTGCGGCTTGCCGAAAGGCGTGGCGGCAAGTGCCTTGTAAACCTGCTCGGGCGTCAGCTTCATGTTGGGTCCGCCTGAAGCATCGGCAAAGGCGATGCCATCGATGCCGACCTGAATCTCGATGATCTCGGTAACGCCGTTCTTCTTGCAGTCCTCGAACTCGGAAGCTTTCATGCGGCGAGAAGCGTTCTCGACGTCAGGATGCGAAGCGCCGACGCCGGCGCAGAATAGCTTCATGCCCGCGCCCGTCCCGGTCGATTCAACGACCGGCGACTTGAGGCCAGCACCAGCAACCTTTTCGGCGACTGCCGTGGCAAAGGGATAAACCGTGGAAGAGCCGACTGCGCGGACGAAATCGCGCGCTCCACCGGCATCTCCGCCCCCGCCCGAACTGCCGCAGGCGGCAAGGGCCAATGTGGAGACAGCAACGAAAACAGTGGTCTTGATGTTCATGGCAGGTTCCCTTTCGCGCCCATCTGGGCCGCTGGTATGGAGGTTGGATGACAGTTTTGTGACAGTTTGATTACATTTCGAGCGGGCCTGCTGCCGCCCGCGTCGCAGCAGTTTCTAGAAGTCGAACTGCGCGCGCATGCCGATTGCATCGACCCCATAGGAGCGGTCGCCGCCAGCAGCTGGGATAAACGCATGGCTGTATTGCATACGGCCATAGTTGAGCAGGAACCGGGTATAGTCGGTCGGCGACCACACCAGCCCGATCTGGTAGCCGGCCTGCTTGCCGCCAATGATCCCGGCGTCGGAAAGGTCGAGCTGGCCGTAGCGCAGGTTGAGCTCAATCGCGCC
>CAMDQY010000180.1 GCA_945906005.1 Novosphingobium sp. Chol11
TATGTTGACGATCACGGGCTGGTTTATATCGCCGACCGCGCCAAGGACATGGTCATCGCCGGGGGCCAGAACATCTACTGCGCCGAGGTCGAGCGCGTGCTTTCGATGCTGCACGAACAGCAGGAGGTGGCGCTGTTTGGCGTGCCCGACGATCGCCTGGGAGAGCGCGCGGTCGCCGCGGTCACGCCCAGGGCCGATGCGAAGACGCTCGACGACGTTGAAGTCATGGCGCATGTCCGCGCGCATCTCGCCGACTACAAGGTGCCGACCGAAGTCCGCTTCGATCTTGGTCCATTCCCCCGCAACGATCTGGGAAAGATCGACAAGGCGCGGCTCGTCGCGCGCTATCACGAACTCGCGCACGCCAGCGCCGCTTAAGGAAAGGCTTAGTTCCAATGCCCATGCCCAAGGATATCGGCATCATCGACCTGATGCTCGGGATTCCCGTCTCCTCCGACAACAAGGAGATGTACGAATTCATCAAGCCGAACCTGATGGACGCGCAGAGCAAAGAGCTGTTCAAGATGCCCGTCCAGTACATGTTCAAGGACATCCCCGTCACCGACGCCGACGAGGACAAGGTCGCGTGGACCGTCGCGCAGATGGACAAGCACGGCATTGAAAAGGCGATGATCGGGATCAGCGCGAGCCAGGGTCAGCGGCTCGACGCGGTCGCCCGCTATCCTGACCGGTTCCTGTTGAGCTACGAGGTCAATCCGAACCTCGGCATGGAGGAAGTGCGCCGCATCCGCCAGATGAAGCGCGATCACAACATCGTCGCGATCACCGCTTTTCCGGCGGGCATGCACCCGCAAGTGCCGATCAACGACAAGAAGCTCTACCCGATCTACACCGCCTGCGTGGAAGAGAACCTGCCGTTCTTCTGCACCACCGGCATCGCCGGGCCGCGCATCCCCAGCATGTGCCAGCGTACCGACCTGATCGAGGAAGTGGTGTGGTTCTTCCCCGAATTGAACTTCGTGATGCGCCACGGGGCCGAGCCCTGGGACGCGCTGGCGGTCAAGCTCATGCTGAAGTTTCCCAACCTCTATTATTCGACCAGCGCCTTCGCGCCCAAGCATTACCCCAAGTCGATCATCAACTATGCCAACACGCGCGGTGCCGACAAGATCCTCTACGCGGGCTATTTCCCGATGGGCATGAGCCTTGATCGGATCATGGCCGACATGCAGAACGTGCCGTTCAATGACGATGTGTGGCCCAAGTTCCTGCGCGGCAACGCGATGAAGCTGTTCGGGCTGGAGGACTAGCAAGGTGGCAACACAGATAGAGGAGCGGCCCGCGAGCGAACTCGACAGTTTCCGGTTGGAAGTGCGTGAGTGGCTTGCCGAGAATTGCCCGGTCGAACTTCGCAACAGGCCGCGCGGCATGGACACCTCGTTCTGGGGCGGGCGCAACCCGGTCTATCCGAGCGAGCAGCACAAGCTGTGGTTCGAGCGCATGGCCTCGCGAGCATGGACCGTGCCGACCTGGCCCGCCGAATATGGCGGCGGCGGGCTTGATGCGGCGCAAGGGCGCGTGCTCAAGCAGGAGATGGAGCGCATCGGCGCGCCGGATGCGCTGTCGAGCCTCGGCATCATGATGCTCGGCCCGGCGCTTCTCAAGTTCGGCACCGAGGAGCAGAAACTCGAGCATATCCCGTTGATCGCGCAGGGCAAGATCCGCTGGGCGCAGGGCTATTCCGAACCGGGAGCGGGGTCCGACCTTGCCAGCCTGACCACGAAGGGCGAGGACAAGGGCGATCATTTCCTCGTCAACGGCCAGAAAATCTGGACCACTTACGGCCACAAGGCCGACATGATCTTCACGCTGGTGCGCACTGAACCCGATGCGCCGAAGCATCTGGGCATCAGCTTCCTGCTGATCGACATGGATCAGCCCGGCGTGAATGCCACGCCGATCCGCATGATCAGCGGCAACGAGCACTTCGCGCAGACCTTTTTCGACGATGCCGTGGTGTCCAAGGCGAACCTCGTCGGCGAGCAGGGCAGGGGCTGGGACGTCGCGAAATATCTGCTGACCTTCGAACGTTCCTCGATGGGCCAGAGCCTTGGCGGTGGCGCGGGCTCGACCATGGCTGAGGTCGCAATCGACCGGTTGGGGCGCGAAGGGCTCGCGCGCGAGCCAGGCCTGCGCCGCGAGGTCGCCGAGACGATGATGGAAACCTGGGCGATGCAGATCGCCGGAGAGCGCATGTACGATGCGGGCAAGGCAGGCGTGCTATCGCCGTTTTCGCCCAACGTGATGAAGCTACTCGGCACCGAACTGGCGGCGCGGCGCACCCGACTGGCGATGTCGCTGGGAGGGTTCGACGAATTGGCAGTGGATGGGCGCGATACCTACGAATGGCTTCAGGCGCCGCCCAATTGCGTCGCTGGCGGATCGAACGAGGTCCAGCTCAACGTGCTGTCGAAGCGCGCCCTCGAACTTCCGGAGCACAAATAATGGCTCTCGTATTGACGCAAGACGAGACGATGGTGGTCGATTCCGCGCGTGGCCTGTTCGAGCGCGAAGCACCGGTGACCGCGTTCCGCGCGCTGCGGGATGGCGGCGAGCCGCTGGCATGGGATCGCTCGCTCTACGGCAAGCTGGCCGAGAACGGTCTGGTTGCGCCCAATGTCGCCGAACAAGACGGCGGGATCGGCATGGGGATTTCCGCTGCGGGCCTCGTTCTCGAACAGTCGGGCCACGTGCTCGCAGCTTCGCCGCTGCTGAGCGCCGCGATTTCGGCGACTTTGATCGCCTGTGCCGCGAGCAACCAGCAGCGCGCAGACCTGCTGGGTCCGATCGTGTCGGGCGAGCGGGTGGTCGCACCCGCGCTCGACGAGGTGGCGCGCCACGATCCGGCTCTGCTCGAGACGAAAGCCGAAAAGTCGGGCGACGGATGGACCCTGACCGGCAGCAAGACCGCGGTGATCGACGGTTTCGACGCCGATTCGTATATTGTTTCCGCCATGGCTGATGGCGCACCGGCGCTGTTCCTGGTTGAAAAGGGCGCCAGCGGGCTGGTTGTGGACAGGTTCGCAGCGGTGGATTCGCGCAACTACGCGAAGCTTGCCCTGTCAGGCACACCCGCGACGAGGTTGGGCGACAGCGATGCTTCCGCAGCGATTGCAGCCGGGCTCGACCTAGGTCGTGCGCTGCTCGCCGCCGAGCTGCTGGGCGCGGCGGACGAGGCATTCACCCGCACGGTTTCCTATCTCAAGGAACGCAGGCAGTTCGACCGGGTGATCGGCTCGTTTCAGGCGTTGCAGCATCGCGCGGCGCGGATGTACTCGCGGCTCGACATCGCGCGCGGCGTCGTGCTCAAGGCGCTTCGCGCGCTCGACGAAGGCAATGATGACGCAACCTGGCTTGCCAGCCTTTCAAAGGCGACCATGACCCGGCTCGCCCGCGACGTCATGATGGAGGCGATGCAGATGCACGGCGGCATCGGCATGACCGACGATTTCGACGTCGGCCTGTTCGTCAAGCGCGCGCAGTCCGCCGGCGAACTGCTGGGTGACGATCACTTCCACACCGAGCGGCTGGCTGCCGGCAAATGGGGGTTGTGAAAGAGCAATTCCTCTCCCCAGCGGGGGGAGGATACGCAGGCTTGGCGCGCCAGCGTCTAACCGAAGTTGGAGAGGGGGCTGTGGCATCTCGGCATCGAGCACCCCTCACCAAGCTGCGCTAGCTCCTTGCGGAGCGAGCTTCGCTATCTTCTCCCCTCAAGGGTAGAAGTCTATGAGGCCAGACCGTAGGCTCCGACCGTCGGGATATCGTTGGCGGTAACAACGCCCGGCCTTGCCGCGACCACTCCCGGAATCGCGTTGAGCGCAGGCATGCCGGTGGCGATCATGCCGAGGCCCATGAAGTCCGCCTCGTTCCAGTCGGGATCGGGCATCAGCATGAAATGGTTGCGGATCGTCGGCCTGCCATCGACTTCCATGATGTAGCCGTGGCGCAGTTCGAAGGCCTCGTCCCAGTGCTTGCCCTTGAGCCACTGGGTGCGCAGCACGATGAGGTCCTTGCCGTCCTTCCAGCCGCGCCAGCGTGCATCGATCGCGGTCACGGTGCCCTTGGGAATGAAGGCATAGCCCAGATCGTTGTCTTCGGTCGCCGGGAACACGTCGATGTCGAAGGTGATCTCGTCGAGCTTGACGCCCAGCCCCTCGGCAATGACTTCGACCGCATCTGAAAACACCGCCGTCGCTTCGCGTGCTTCAGGGGTGATGGTCGGATCGTCGAGCGCCTTGCCGTAGCCGACCTTAACTTCGGTGGTCCAGCTGTCGTAATCGGTGCAATCGACCGATTCGAGCATCCGCACCTGGTCCACCCGGTCGCAGACCTGGGTAATCGCCAGCGCCATCACGTCGGCAAAGCCGGGATTGACGCCCGAGCCATAGAGCGACGCTCCGCCCTTCACGCCCGCCGCGTGCAGCCGTTCGCGCTGGCCGTAATGCATGCCGGTGATGATCGCCGCGGTGGTAACGACATTGACCCCGCCTTCGAGCAGCCGCACCAGTTCGTCGAAATCCGGCCATTGCGAGGTGTAGCAGCAAGCGTCGGGCTTCAATGCGATCAGCGCGTCTATGTCGTTGGTCGCCTTGACACCGGTCGGCGTGTCGAGCCCGGCCAGCTCCGCCGCGTCGGTGCCTGACTTGGACGGGCTCCAGGCATAGACCCCGACCAGCTCATAATGCGGATTGGCGATAATCGAGCGCAGCGTGCGCACACCAACATTGCCCGTGGTCCATTGAATCACGCGATAGGTCAAATTGTCTCTCCCTGACTGTACATATTATGCGGCGGCTTCGATCTTCCAGTCCGGCACGGTTAACTCCGACCCGGAACGCGCGGCGAACTCGGGCGCCATGGTGCTCGCGCGGCGAAGCTGGCGAGTCTCGCGGTCGCCGCGGTAGCGGCAGGAACGGTGCATGGTGCAGCGGTTGTCCCAGATC
>CAMDQY010000181.1 GCA_945906005.1 Novosphingobium sp. Chol11
GGCCATGCTCAGGAAGATCGGTGAGCGATCCGTGTCCGGCCTATGGGACCTGATCGGCAGGCTCGTCGACATCTTCCTGCCCCGCGAATGCGCCAACTACTTCACATCGTGCGGATATAATCCAGACTGATCGAAAACCGCTCTAGCTGCCAGATTCCCGTCGCCTCAACATCCGACTGGAATTCGATCTCCGGAAAGTGGACCTGATGGACGGTCTTGAGGCCGGTCAGCACTCTTGCAGTGTTGTCGGCGATGGCCTGACCGCCAATCGTGGCCTCGCCGGTCCCACTGGCATCGCCGAAGGAATACGACTTGCAATCGTCCGAATAGACCGAGGCGAGGCCCTGCCAGTCCTTTTCGTCGATGCAGCGAACGCGCTTGGCCATCAGCGTCTGAATGGCAGCGGATTCGACCAGCTTGCGCAAATCGTCCATGTCCTACACCTCAGTCTTGCGCCCGGTCGAACGCGGCAAGCAAGGCTTCGTTGCGTTCGATCAGTTCGCTTCGATAGTCGCCGTGGGTGACGATGTAAGGTCGGTCGGCGGCGAGGTCTTCGAGCAGGTTGCGCGTCGCATGCTCGGTAGTCGCGACGTGAAACGCGGTGTCGAGATTGCGGCTCGACAGCATGAAATCGATGTCTTCCTGCGACATGACCGCGCCCGGAATGTCAGTCGGCTTGGCAAGCTGGCTGCTTTCCAGATGCCGCGATTCCATGCCTGCCGGGAACAGCATCGAAACACCGATGCCTTCGCGCCCCAGTTCCAGCCGCAGGGTCTCGCCATAGCCCATCACCGCGAACTTGCTGGCGACATAGGCGCCGATGCGCTCGCCCGGGAGCAGCACCGATGACGATGCGGTAAGGCATATCCGGCGCTCGCCGCCCGTATCGCGCATCAGCGACAGAAACGCCGCGACCGTGTTGACCACCCCCATTACGTTGACGTCGAGCACCCAGCGCCACTCGGCCTCGCTCAGCTTGTCGAGAGCGCCGAACTGCTGCACGCCGACATTGGCGCACAGCACATTGCAGCTTCCGAAAGCATCTTTCGCTCCCTTTGCCGCACCTTCGAGCGCCGAGCGGTCAGCAACGTCGACTCCCAAGGCAATCGCGCGTCCGCCCCCCGAGATTACTGCGTCGGCGGTCTCCTGTGCGCGCCCGCCATCGATGTCCAAGGCGACGATCGCCATGCCAACGCTCGCGAAACGCTGCACCATCGATGCACCGAGCCCCGAACCTGCGCCGGTCACGACCGCCGCTCCACTCCAGAAATCCTGCGCCAATCCATTCATCCTCAATTGCGGCAAATTGCCTTGCCTGCCGGAAGGCAAGCACCGCACGATGCCGCTTGCAAGCAATTCCGGGCGCAGTATCGCCATGGGGTAAAGGTGCGCACTTTATTTGGGAGCATGTCGATGTCCGATTGCCTTGTTGTCACGGTCGCCGAGGGCCTGTGCACGCTGACGCTCAACCGGCGCGACAAGCGCAACGCTCTGAACGGCGAGCTCTTCGATGCCCTCGATGATGCGCTCGAGACCATCGAGGCGGATGCGAGCATCGCCTGTGTGGTCCTGCGCGGAGCTGGCAAGGCGTTCTGCGCGGGCGCCGATCTCGGCGGGGTCGGCACCGGAACGTCGGGCGGCAACCCGCACGCAAACCAGAAGGTGATCGAACGGCTCTCCAACCTGCCGGTCCCCACTGTGGCCGCGATCCATGGCGTGTGCTTTACCGGCGGGCTCGAACTTGCGCTCGGCTGCGACGTTCTCATCGCCGACTGCTCGGCCCGGTTTGCCGATACCCATGGCAAGTGGGGCTTCGTCGGAACATGGGGCATATCGCAGCGCCTGCCGCGCCGGGTCGGCACGATGAACGCCAAGACAATGATGTTCACCAGCCGCGTAGTCGAGGCCGACGAGGCCTTGGCGATGGGACTTGTCTGGCAGGTCGTCGATGAAGGTGCGCTAGACCAGGCGGTCGCCGCCTTCGCCTCGCAGGTGCTCACCAACAGCGCGCACACCAATCGCAGCGTGAAGCGCCTGCTGCTCGATACCGAAGAGATGGCGCTCGGCGATGCGCTGGCGCACGAGGCGGACAACTATCCCGGCATGGCACCCGACTGCAGAGAGCAGCTCGCCGCGTTCGCTAAAAGGGCTTAGTTGGCCAGCCTCTGCGCTACGCGCCGGTTGACCAACGGCCGCTGGTCGGAAGGATCCTCGGGTCCGCGCGAGGATACGCCGTTGAGCGCCGCGTCCGGTAGGTCCGCGAAGGGCAGCGGCAAGGCAGGCGGCAGGCATGACCATTCGATCTGGTTCGTGCGCAGCACAATCCGCCATAGGCCGCCGCGCCGCTCCAACCGGTCGATATACCGCCCTCCCGCCAGCATCAGCGAGCCGTCGCGGTTGCGCGCAGCAAACTGGTAATATGTCTCGGCATGCGCGGTATCACCATCGAGGTCGATATTCGATTGCATCAGCGCGTGCTGCGTCAGTTCCTGCCCTTCCTCATGAAGCGCCCTGGCCCAGTCCCAGCAGTCTGCGGCGCGGCCGACGAACGGCCCAGCGGCGATCTCGGCATCGTCCCAGAACGCCAAGAGAAACGTCTCGCGGTCGAACCGGTCCATGCCGCGCGAAAAGGCCTTCAGCGCTTCACGGATCGCCTGCTTGTCGAGCAGCGCATTCAATGCCGCCTTGCGCTTAGCGCCCATAATAATCGTTCTCTCGGATCGGGCCCCACAGCGGGCTGCCGCGCTTGGCACGCATCGATTCGATCCGTCTGCCGTCAACGTCGACCACGCCGTACTCGTCGGCAAGCTCGGCAGTGATATAGGTGCCGCCCGAACGATCCATGATCGCGGGGTCGAGCGCCAGCGCGATGATGACGCGGCCGGGATGCTCGACGCTGCTGCCCGTCTGCCCGGCAACCGAGCCGGTCATCTTGTCCGCCGCCCTCGCGAGGTTGTCCTGCGCTTTCTAGGTCAGGGTCAGGCCCTGCCACAGCGACACGGTCGCGACACTGTAGGGTTCGAGCTCGATCACCATATCGCGAGCAATCCGATCGACCGTGCCCTTGGTAACGCTGAACAGCACGCCATAGGTATAGGTGACGCCGGTATAGCCCGAGATCATCACGATCAGCCCGGACTTCTGCCGCACCATCAGCTTCGCTGCGTGCCACGATGCGACATAGTAGGAACGCATCCCCACATCCCACATCTCGAGGTTCGACAGCGGCTTTTCGAAAAACGGCTTGGGCTCCAGCAGATCTTCGGAAAGCTGCGTTGCCGAATTGACGAGAATGTCGAGCCGGCCCTGCTCGCGCTCGATTCGCTCGAACAGCGCAGCAACTGCCGCGTCGTCGTTGTGGTCGCACATGACCGCGAATCCCCTGCCGCCGCTCGCCGCGCCGCGCCGGTTGCATTCGTCGGCAGTCGAGCCGACCGTGCCGGGCAGGTAATAGTCGCCTTCGTTGACCGTGCGCCCGGTGACGTAAACGGTCGCGCCCTGCTCGGCGAGCACCGTGGCAACTCCCTTGCCGATGCCCCGGCTCGCCCCGGTAACCAAAGCGACCTTGCTTGCCAGCGGCCCGATCACAACGACATCGCGCCCGCTTCGGTGCCCGCTGAGCGCCGCTTCCTGACGAACAAGGCCGCAACCAGCCCCGCCACGACAGTCATCGTTATCCAGGTGGTGGTAGTCTGATACGCGCCCGGCCCCGGAAAGCGCGCCGTGCCGCCCGGCTCGGTGATCGTCTGCGCAGACAGGATGACGGCGATCATCTGCGAACCGATCGCCATGAACATGGTGCGCACGACCGCGAGCGAGGCAATCGCCTCGCTGGTGCTCGCCGGTGGAACCGACGAGGCGACAAGATTGAGGCAACCAGTCATCAGCATGGTCGTGCCATAAGAGATGAGGCACAGCAGCAGGACAAGCTCGAAAACCGAATCGGGCAGCAGGGCGGTCAGTCCCCAACCCGCGATCCCGAAGCATGAGCCGATGATCAGCGCTGCGCGGTTCGTGTAGCGCGATGCGATCCAGCCCGCGACGGGCCCGGCGGTAAAGGCAAGCAGGTTGGACGGAAGCTTGATGAACCCGGCCATCGTTGCCGACATGCCAAGACCGACCATGGTCCATGTCGGCGCCTGCATGAGCGGCGCGAACAACAGCATTACGTGATAAGTGCCCAGCGACATGAAGACCGAGATGATGATGGCAATCGCCACATTGCGCTCGGCCAGCAGGCGCAGGTTGATCAGCGGGTAGCGGGCGTGCAGGTTGCGCCAGGCCCAGGAAGTGAGGATCGCGAGCCCCGCCGCCATCAGCGCAAGCACGCGCGGATCCCCCCAGCCCATGGCCTTCGACAGGGATATGGCGAGCACCAGCGAGGTGATCCCGGACACCGGCAGCAATCCGTCGATCCAGTCGATCGGATGATCAGGAGCAGCACCAGCCGTGGTGGGAACGAACAGCCAGACCGCGACCAGCGAGACCGTGAGCATGATGGCACCGGCAGCAAACAGCCAGTGCCAGTCGAAATTGTCGACGATCGCGCCGCCAACGATGAGGCCGGCAGCCGATCCGACGCTCGATGCCGTGACGATAATGCCGACGCCGAGCGGGACCTTATCCTCGCGCAGCGCCTCTCGCACCACTCCGATGCCAAGCGGCAGCATGGCGCCGATGATGCCTTGCATCGACCTGCCGACAAGCACGACCCAGAAGCTCGTGCCCACCGCGCTGATCAGCGAGCCGATGGCCGCAACTGTCAGCAGCAGCAACATCACCTTCTTGCGACCGCGCAGATCGCCCATCCGCGCGGCAATCAGGGCGGAGCCAGCTCCGACGATCAGGTG
>CAMDQY010000182.1 GCA_945906005.1 Novosphingobium sp. Chol11
AGCGACTTGGGAGTCATGATGATCAGCGGCTTGCGGAACGGCCGGTGCATCTGGCGGCGTAGGACGTGGAAATAATTGGCGGGCGTGGTGATGTTGCACACCTGGATATTATCCTGCGCGCAAAGTTGCAGGAAGCGTTCGAGCCGCGCCGAGCTGTGTTCCGGCCCCTGCCCCTCGTAACCGTGCGGCAATAGCAGGACGATGCCGTTGGCACGCAGCCACTTGGCTTCGGCAGCGGCGATGTACTGGTCGATGATGATCTGCGCGCCGTTGGCGAAATCGCCGAACTGCGCTTCCCACAGGACCAGAGTCTTGGGATCGGCCATGGCAAAACCGTATTCGAAGCCGAGCACGCCGTATTCCGAAAGCGGGCTGTCATAGACCTCGAACCTGCCGTGCGGCACGCTGCTGAGCGGGACGTAGCGGCGCTCGTCGCGCTGGTCGAGCCACACCGCGTGGCGCTGGCTGAAGGTGCCGCGCCCCGAATCCTGGCCCGACAGCCGTACCGAATAACCTTCGGAAAGCAGCGAGCCGAAGCCGAGCGCCTCGCCGGTTGCCCAGTCAAAACCCTCGCCATCCTCGAACATCTTGCGCTTGGCGTCGATCCCGCGCGACAGCGTCTTGTGGATCTCGAGATTGGCGGGCACCGTGGTGAGCGTGCGGCCCAAGCTGTCGAACAGCTTGGCCTTGATGCCGGTGGGCACGTTGCGGCGCGCCGTCTCGGGATCGACCGGCTTGTTAAAACCGCTCCAGCGTCCGGCGAACCAGTCCGCCTCGTTCGGCTGGTAGCTCTTGGCGGCCTCGAAATGCTCGTCGAGCGCGCCGATGAATTCTCCGCGGCACGTTTCGAGGAAATCCGGCTCGATCACGCCCTGCGCGACAAGCCGCTGCGCATAGATCTCGCTGACCTTGGGGTGCTTGCGGATCGCGTCATACATCAGCGGCTGGGTGAAGCTCGGCTCGTCGCCCTCGTTGTGGCCGAAGCGGCGATAGCACCACATGTCGATCACCACGTCCTTGTCGAACTTCTGGCGATATTCGATGGCCATCTTGCAGCAGAAGGTCACGGCCTCGGGATCGTCGCCGTTAACATGGAAGATCGGTGACTGGACGGCCTTGGCGATGTCCGAAGGATAGGGCGAATTGCGCGCGAATTGGGGGCTGGTGGTAAAGCCGATCTGGTTGTTGATGATGAAATGGATGCAGCCGCCGGTGGCATAGCCGCGGATGCCCTGGAAGCCGAGCGTCTCCCAGATGATGCCTTGTCCTGCAAAGGCGGCATCGCCGTGGATGAGGATCGGAAGCACCTCGTCCATCTCTTTGAGGTCGTCGCGCATCTGGAGCGTGGCACGCACCTTGCCGAGCACCACCGGATCGACCGTTTCGAGGTGGCTGGGGTTGGGCACCAGGCTCATGTGCACGGTGATCCCGTCGAACTCGCGGTCGGTCGAGGTGCCGAGGTGATACTTGACGTCGCCCGAACCGCCGACATCGTCGGGATTGGCGCTGCCGCCCGAAAACTCGTGGAAGATGACCTTGTAGGGCTTGGCCATCACGTTCGCGAGCACGTTGAGGCGGCCACGGTGGGCCATGCCGTAGACAATCTCCTTCACGCCGAGGCGGCCGCCCTGCTTGATGATCGATTCGAGCGCGGGGATCATCGATTCGCCGCCGTCGAGGCCGAACCGCTTGGTGCCGACGTACTTGCGGCCGAGGTAGCTTTCGTATTCCTCGCCGCGAACGACCGCCGAGAGGATCGCCTTCTTGCCCATCAGCGTGAAGTCGATGGTCTTGTCCGCGCCTTCGATCCGCTCCTGCAGCCAGCGGCGTTCCTCGACATCGGCGATGTGCATATATTCGAAGCCGACATTGCCGCAGTAGTTCGCCTTGAGGATTGCGACGAGCATGCGGGCCGAGACCCATTCGAGGCCCAGCGCGCCGCCGATATAAACCGGCGTATCGAGCTTGTCCTCGGCGAAGCCGTGGAATTCGGGAGTGAGGTCGCGCGGCAGATCGGAATGGTAGAGGCCGAGCGGATCGAGATTGGCACCCAGATGACCGCGCGAGCGATAGGTGCGGATCATCATCATCGCCTGGATCGAATCGGCGGCGGCCTGCTCGACGCGGTTTTCGTCGATGGGCGAGCCGGGCCGTGCCGCGGCTTGCGCGATCTGCACCCTTAGAGTGGTAGGATCGAGCGCCTGGGTCAGGTCATTTTCGTCCGCGCCGCCGACCAGCGGCCAACCAGCGCGCTGCCATGTCGGGCCGGGCTGCGGATCATCCGGGAGGAATTCGAGATTTTCGTTGCCCATTGGAGTCACCTTTCCGCGCCGGAAAAACCAGCACCAGTCAGTCTGCTGTCCAGGGCTTGGCGGGTTCCCAGAATGGAAATCCCTTGCCCTTGTTATGGTTTACCGCCGGTTGGCAGCACCCTCAGGCAATTTCCTTAAGCAGCGCGTCGAGCGTGGTGCCAAGTTCGCTGGGCGAGGGCGAAACGCGGATGCCCGCGCTTTCCATCGCCTCGATCTTGTCGTCGGCGCCGCCCTGGCCGCCCGAGACGATCGCGCCGGCATGGCCCATGCGCCGTCCCGGAGGAGCGGTTCGCCCGGCGATGAAGCCGACCATCGGCTTGATGCGGCCGCGCTTCGCCTCGTCCTTTATGAACTGGGCGGCTTCTTCCTCGGCCGAGCCGCCAATCTCGCCGATCATGATGATCGACTTGGTGGCATCGTCTGCCATGAACAGTTCAAGCACGTCGATGAAATTGGTGCCGTTGACGGGATCGCCGCCGATCCCGACCGCCGTGGTCTGGCCGAGGCCGGCATTGGTGGTCTGGAACACGGCCTCATAGGTCAGCGTGCCCGAGCGCGAGACGACGCCGACCGAACCCTTGGAGAAAATGCTGCCCGGCATGATGCCGATCTTGCATTCGCCCGGAGTGAGAACGCCGGGGCAGTTAGGACCGATCAGCCGCGATTTAGAGCCGGTCAAAGCGCGCTTCACCGGGATCATGTCGAGCACCGGGATGCCTTCGGTGATGGTGACGATCAGCTCGATCTCGGCGTCGATCGCTTCCATGATCGCGTCGGCGGCGAAGGGCGGCGGTACATAGATGCACGATGCGGTCGCGCCCGTGGCGGCCTTGGCTTCGGCAACGGTGTTGAATTGCGGCAGGCCGAGGAATTCTGTCCCGCCCTTACCGGGAGTGACGCCCGCGACCATCTGCGTGCCGTAATCGAGCGCCGCCTGCGTGTGGAAGCTGCCGGTGTTGCCGGTCATCCCCTGGGTGATGACCTTGGTGTACTTGTTGACGAGAATGGACATTGCCGCGCCTTACTTGTGCGAAGGGAGGAGTGTGAAGAGCGTGTGGCTCACTTCAGCGAGGGATCGATCTTCTTGCAGGCCACCAGAAGTTCCTTCACCGCGTTGACCGAGACATCAAAGCCCTTCTTCGCCTTGGCGTTGAGCGCGATCTCGACCACCTTCTCAGCGCCGCCCGCGCCAATGATGCAGGGCACGCCGACATAGAGGTTCTTCACGCCATACTGGCCGGTGAGGTTCACAGCGCAAGGGAGCAGCCGCTTCTGGTCGCCAAGATAGGCCTGTGCCATCTCGATCGCCGAAGTTGCAGGCGCATAATAGGCCGACCCGGTCTTGAGCAGGGCGACAATCTCGCCGCCACCGTTGCGGGTGCGATCGACAATCGCGTCGATTTTCGCCTTGGTCGACCAGCCCATCTTGATGAGATCGGGGATCGGGATGCCGCCGACTGTCGAGTATTCGACCACCGGAACCATGGTATCGCCGTGGCCGCCTAGCACGAAGGCAGAGACATCGCGCACCGAGACCTGGAACTCCTCGGCAAGGAACGTGCGGAAGCGCGCCGAATCGAGCACGCCCGCCATACCGACCACCATGTTGTGCGGCAGGCCGGAAAATTCGCGCAGCGCCCAAACCATCGCGTCCAATGGGTTGGTGATGCAGATCACGAATGCCTTGGGGGCGTGTTTCTTGATGCCTTCGCCGACCGACTTCATGACCTTGAGGTTGATACCCAGCAGGTCGTCGCGGCTCATGCCCGGCTTGCGGGCGACGCCGGCGGTGACGATGCACACGTCCGCGCCCTTTATATCCTTGTAGCTCGACGTGCCTTTCAGAATGACGTCGAAGCCTTCGACCGGGCCGCACTGCGAAAGGTCGA
The DNA here is from genome assembly GCA_945906005.1 of Novosphingobium sp. Chol11. Classification (GTDB taxonomy): domain Bacteria; phylum Pseudomonadota; class Alphaproteobacteria; order Sphingomonadales; family Sphingomonadaceae; genus Novosphingobium. The sequence continues at coordinate 4,202 of CAMDQY010000182.1, forward strand.
GCGCCTTGCCCTGCGGAATGCCGTCAATGATGTCGAACAGGACGACGTCGCCAAGTTCTTTTTGCGCGGCGAGGTGGGCCAGGGTGCCGCCGATCATGCCGGCACCGATAAGGGCGATCTTCTTGCGGGCCATTGGCGAGCATTTCCTTCACGTCGCGGGGGGAAGGCTGGGGAATGACAGGCGCTACGCGATTCCCGCAAGCTACGGCACGCCTTTTGGACTCGATTTCACTAAGTGGCGGCTGTTCATATTGCAACCGCGAAAAGGGCAGTTATCCCAATTCGCTGGAATTAATAATTAATAATAGTTTGCAATAGCGATAATCACTGTATCGGACAGAATCGCGCCCCTCGGCAAACCCTTATGCCTTGGCCGTAGCGCCGCGCTTTATCGCTTCGGCCAGGCGCCGGTCGACCATGCCGCAGATCGACAGCCAATGCGCAAAGCAGCTGTCGTCGCCGCGGTCGTGCGCGGCAAGCGCTCGCAGCGCGTCAACCTCGGCCGAATTCAGGCCGTGGTTTCCGAAGTGGCGCAGCGTATCGGCGAGCATCGCCTCGTCGTTGGCGGCGCGCGAAAGTTGGTCGTTGTCGTTCGCGGCAGTCCATACCCTTGCACCGATCATGTTCCCTCGCACCAGAGCCGTGGTT
>CAMDQY010000183.1 GCA_945906005.1 Novosphingobium sp. Chol11
GTATCCAGTCACCACGAAGTCCTCGATCCGATAGTCGAACATCGATGCAGGCTGGCGCACTATCTCCAGCCTCGCTTTGCCACCCGGCGTGCGCGAAAGTTGTTCTTCAACCAGCGCCTCGTGGTTGAGATAGAGGTGCACGTCGGCACCCATCCAAACCGCCTCGCCCGGCTCGTAGCCGGTCTGCTGTGCCAGCATTCGGGTCAGCAGCGCGAGCGACCATATGTTGAAGGCAAAACCGAGCCCAAGATCGCAGCTGCGCTGATAGAGCAGGCCCGAAAGCTTTCCGTCCGCGACGTGGAACTGATATGACTTGTGACACGGCGGCAGCGCCATGGCGTCAAGCTCGGCCACGTTCCAGCCCTCGATGATATGGCGGCGACTGCCGGGGTTGGTGTGCAAGCTGTCGACAACATGCTGCACCTGATTGATGCCCTGACCGAGTCTGAACAGCCCCTCACCCGCAGGCTCGTAGGTTGGCCAGTCGACCCATTGCTTGCCGTAGACGGGGCCGAGATCGCCCCATTGCGCCGCAAAGAGGGCATCGGCGACGATCCGTTTCGAGAAGTCCTCGCGGCTGAGTTCCTCGCCGGTCTCGCGACGAAAACGGTCGAGCGGCCAGTCGGTCCAGATTTCAACGCCCTGCGCGCACAGTGGGCGGATATTGGTTTCGCCGGTCAAGAACCACAGCAGTTCACGCGTCGCGCTTTTCCAATAGACCCGCTTGGTGGTGAGCAGCGGCATCTCGCCGCCGGAAAGATCGAACCGCATCTGCGCTCCGAACAGCGAGCGGGTGCCAACGCCGGTGCGGTCCACCCGCTGGTCGCCGTGCTCCCAGATGCGGCGCATCAGGTCGAGATATTGCCATTCCCAGTGCCCGCCTTGCTGGCGCAGAGCGTGAGAATCGGTCGAGGGAGCGAGACACGCCATCGAAGGCAATGTAATGCCGGTTTCATGCGATTGCACGCTTGCCACTATCACCTTCCCCCGCTATTGGCGCGCTCCTGCCTAGCGGTCCCTCGGGCCGCGTCCGCATCGGTCGGGGAATAGCTCAGCCTGGTAGAGCACTGTCTTCGGGAGGCAGGGGCCGGAGGTTCGAATCCTCTTTCCCCGACCAACGCACTTCAATCACATCAACCGGTCATCTTTCATGCCGGTTTCCGCGCCGATCAGCGCGCGGACCATCACCTGTACCGTATAGGTTGCGATCAGGCGGCCCACCTCATTGAAAATGCGCCCCTCGCCCTGCGCCAGCCCTGCCCCGGCATGAGTCGCGCGGGTGGAATAGAGCAACCACTCAGTCAAATCCGGGTCTTCGTGAAAGAAGATCGTCGAGGACATGACCCCCGTCGAGATGGTCCGGTGCGCTTGAACCTCGCCATAGCCCTTGTGCGGGCGCATCGCCGCGCCGATCGTCCAGTGGGTGGTCGGCTGCGCGAGCACGGCCTGGCGCAGACACAGCTCGCCGGGCTGCCAGCGGTGGCGCATCCATGAATGGATTTCCGGCTCGCCGACGCGGTCGGGATCTGGATCGTAGGCGCCATCGATGATCCGCAGCTCGCGTCCGATCAGGCCGAAATCGTAGGGCACCGCGTCTGCTGGACCGGGCACGTCGGGCATTACGGCAACGTGGCGGATAAGATCGTCCGCACCTGCATCCAGCAGCACCGAGCCAGTCGCGATCGGCTTGCCGTGCTGCTCGATCTCCACTGCCAGCGTCGAGAACGAGCGCCCCATCCGCGAGCGATTGACCATGACCTGCAGCGGCTCATGGAACACGGCGGGCCGCGAGAAGATTGCGTGCGCGGAAACCACCCGCTTGGCGGGATCGGTGCGCGAGGCCGCGACGATCACGTCGCCCAGCAGTTGCCCGCCTTCGACGACATTGCGCTGGACGTTACCGTATGTCGCGCCTTCGTAGGCGTCCCCGCCCACCGGCCTGACGTCCATCAGGTGCACGAGATCCTCGATGTCGCCCCACCGCGGAAAGCGGTCCACGGTGGAAACATTTTTCCAACCGGGTCGGCGATCCTGCATGAGGGTGGTCAGCGGCTTGCGCGCAAATCCGATCAGTCCGCCGCCATCAGGGGCCAATCGACTGTCCCGCCAAGCGACCACTTCGCCCGATGGGCCGGCAAGTTGAACCGTTCCGACATCGCCCGGTCCAAGATCGTTCAGTTTTGCCATGTCGACATCGGCCTCGGGCACCAGCAGGCTGCCGTTGGCCTCGGGCCAGGCGGTTGAAAACGCCCGGTCGCTAGTGGCGAGAAGCACTTCGCCATGCATCACCCGCACATGGGCCTGGACGTCGATCAGGCCATGTTTGACCAATTCGGGAGGCGAAACTCTTGTCAGAACTTCCACGGTGTCTCCTCTCTTGCCCGATCAGGACTTGGCCGTGCCGGCGTTCCAGCGCGGCAGGTACTTGGCCACGCCCAACGTAACGGTCACGATGTTCTGGTAAAACGCGATGTGGTCGGCGATCTGCGCCACTTGCGGCAGCGGGCTTTCATAGGCCCAGGCGACTGGCTCCTCGCCATCGACCAGTGTCCAGTACGAGGCCTCGCCCTTCCAAGGGCACCGGGTATGATGGCCGGGCATGGGTTCCAGCGCCGAGAAATCGACATCGGCTTTGGGAAAATAGAACACCAGGCCGTGGTCCTGCTCGTCAACCAGCAGCGCGTGGTCGCTTTGCGCGATCTGCCTGCCGCCATGCGTCGCGGTAACGCGGTTGCGCCGCCGCAGCACGTCGACGCGATAGTCGAAATATACCGAATAGCCTGGATGAGTGTCGACCGGATTGGCCAAGGCGTCTGCTCCCGAAACGTTTGGCGTAAACTAATCGAAGGATGCGACATTGAAAGCGCCGAATTTCCCGATCGCCAAAGAAAGCCGGAAAAGGCGAAGTTAACCATAAGTCAGTCAATTGACCCTAGCTTGGATCGACCGGCGGTTCGCGAAAGCCTCGCATGCAATTTTTCGAGCGCATCATTTCCTGTTTGGTTGGTTCGGATGGACGAATGTCATTGTTCGCCGCGCCATTGGTCGTGCTCGGCATCATGCTTACCGGCACCAGCGTAGTATCCTGGCAATCGCAGCAGCACGAACAGCGCCTTTCGCGGGCCTACCTCGAAACCTCGGCGTTCCTGACCGCAACCTACAGCGCCGAACATGCGACCCTGCAAATGATTCGCGGCCAGCGCGGCTATCTGCTGACTGGCCAGCCCCGATACCTCGTCCCCTATCGCGATGGCCTCAACGAGATGGACAAATCCCTCTCGCGGCTTCTTGCTTTCGCTCGTGCAGGTCACGGCAACCGAGCAGAAGTCGAACAACTGGGCACGCAAAGCGCCGCATTCATAGCCGTGCAGGAAGAAATCATCGCCCTCGCGCGTAGCGGAAATCGCGGCGCTGCGATGAAAATCGTCCTGCAGGACCGGGGCCGCGCAGCCATCGAAAATATCCGCACGCTCCTCTCGTCGATGCGCAAGGTCGACGGTGCCCAATTGGCGAAGATCCGGGCGCAGGGGCAAACCAATCAGTCCAAGCAGCGCCTGTTCTTCTACCTCGTTTCGTTGACAGGTCTTGCGCTGCTAGGCTTGACTGCACTCTCGCTGTTCGCTGTGCGCAAGGTTGCTGCGCGCGAACTCGTATACCGCGAGCAATTGCGCCGGCTTGCCGAAACCGACGAGTTGACCGGGCTTGCCAATCGCCGCGAACTGATCGGCGGGCTCAAGCGAACCCTTTCCGATTGCGAGCGGACCCAGCGTGACCTCGCCTTTGCTCTGCTCGACATCGACCACTTCAAGCGAGTCAACGACACCTTCGGCCATCCCGCAGGCGATCAGGTGATCCGCGCGGTTGCGGAAGTTGCGATTGCCTGCACGCGCGGAGGCGATCTGGTCGGCAGGATCGGCGGAGAAGAATTCGGCATCATCCTGCAAGACGCCGGCGTCGCGCAAGCCTATGAGGTTTGCGAGCGCGTACGGCAGCGCATCCAATCCGTACCGATCATGCTTGCCGATGGCACTGCAGTCGAAGTCACGGTCAGCCTGGGCATCGCCCGCCGCTTCGAAGGCGACAGCGTGGAAACGATCATCGAGCGCGCCGATGCTGCGCTCTACCAGGCGAAACATTCGGGCCGCGACCAGGTTCGGCTCGCAGCCTAGACTAGCGGCGAGCTAACCGCCGCGCAGCAGTTGCACGCCCCAGTCGCGTTCGAACAGATATAACAGCAGGCGCGCGGCCTCGCCCCGTTCCCCGGAAAGCCCGCCGCCTTCCCCGGCACGTTCGATCAGCAACCGCGCGTCGTCGTGCGCAATCGGCAACAGACGCTGGATCTGTTCGAGGCTGGCGACGTTGAACGGCGTGTCACCCGACTGGCGGGTGCCGAGCAGTTCGCCACCGCCGCGCAGCTCAAGGTCTTCCTCGGCGAGGCGGAAGCCATCCTGCGTTTCGCGCATCAGGGCGAGCCGCTTGCGTGCGGTTTCCGACAAGCCGTCCGAGCGCAGCAGCACGCAGACCGATTTTGCCGAACCTCGACCGACCCGGCCGCGCAACTGGTGAAGCTGGGCAAGACCGAAGCGTTCCGCCTGCTCGATCACCATCAGCGTCGCATTGGGCACGTCGACCCCGACCTCGATTACCGTCGTGGCGACCAGCAGCTTGGCCTGTCCGCCAGAGAAGCGCTCCATCGCCGCATCCTTGTCCTCGGGCCGCATCTGCCCGTGGAGCAGCACCACGTCTGCCCCGAACCTCTCCTTCAGGGTCGCGAAGCGGGCTTCTGCGGCGGCGATGTCCTCGGTTTCGAGTTCGCGCACCATC
>CAMDQY010000184.1 GCA_945906005.1 Novosphingobium sp. Chol11
GGCCATGGGCGCGGTGCGCTGCGTTCGCGCGGCACTGCCGCTGCTGCGCAAGGCCGAATGGGCGCGGATCGTCAATTTCTCCGCCCATTCGATCAAGCGGCAGTCGCCGGGCCTGATCGCCTACACCGCCGCCAAGGCGATGATGGCGAGCATCTCGAAGAACCTTTCGCTCACGCTCGCGCCCGAAAACATTCTGGTCAACACGGTGCTGCCGGGCAGCTTCGCGAGTCCGGCGCTCAAGAAGTGGGCGGCAGGTAACGGCATCGATCCCGACGACCTCACCGCGATCATGCACGGCATCGACGAGCATTTCGGCCATCCCGCGCACCTGCCGCGCGCCGGCGATCCCAGCGAGATGGGGCCGGTGGTCGCTTTCGTCGGCAGCCGCGTGAACAGTTACATGACCGGGGCCTTCATCAACGTCGATGGCGGATCGGATTACAGCTAAGAATCAGATCCGAAACTGCTGACGGAATCCGAAGACTCATGTAGGATATCTTCGGCCTTGCGGGGCGCACTAGGCACTGAATGTCGGGAGTGGTTATGCCGTCGTTGGCGATGTCACAGCGCTGGATGACACGGCCCATATGGTCGATAGCTAGTGGGCGATCTGACGGGCTTGGCGATGATCATCGGTCTGGCTGCGACCGGCGTGAGCGAAGCCTGAGGAACTCTGCATGAACATACTGGTTGAGGATCGGGCGCGCGGCGTAACCATCGAGGCGGTGGTCAAGGGCGAAGGAGTGGATGTGATCCTGCTAGCATCCGCCTTGCGCGGAGCTGCCGATTTTGCCGAGGTGCAGGATATGCTGGCGGTGGAAGGTTTCCGATCGATCGCTCTGAACATGCGCGGCGTCGGGCGCAGCAGCGGGCCGGATGGCGATTTCACGCTAAGGGACATTGCGGACGACATTGTCAGGGTGATCGCCCAGCTTTGCGACGGCCGCGCCCATCTCGTTGGCCACGCGCTCGGCAACATATTGGCCCGTGCGACTGCGAGCTACCGACCGGAGGCGGTGCGCAGTGTCACCGTCATGCCCTGTGGAGGGCACAATCTCGGCAACTTTCCGGTGTCCGAACATGTGCTCGTGCATTTTGCCCGCTGCCACCGGTTCGATCTGAGCGATGAGGAACGCCGCGAAAGCCTGAGCGTAGCTTTCTTTGCGCAGGGTAACGATCCGGGATCATGGCTCGAAGGTTGGTGGCCCGAGACAAGTGGGATCAGCGCCGCCGCGATGAAGGCCGATCCCGAAGAGTGGTGGCGCGCCGGCGACAAGCCGGTGCTCATACTGCACCCGCTTGAGGACGCCATGGCGTCCCCGGAGCAGGGTGTTGCAGCCAGGGATGCCTTCGGAAGCCGCGCACAATACGTCGAATTTCCGCATTGTGGCCATGCGATCCTGCCTGAACAGCCAGGATTGGTTACGCAAGAAATCGTGCGCTTCCTGCGAGCACAAGCGGCCTAGCGATCGCGACCGGGTTTGTGACCACCGCCAGCGAAAGACCCGGACCCCTGGCCGGGCTTTTTGGAAAAGCCCTTGCGGTGCGGTTTCGGTCCGCCGGGGCGGGGTCCCGCATCGTTGCCTGACCGCACATTGCGACGGTTCTGGCGGGCAGCTTCGCGCGGTGCTTCGTCCGATTGCTCAATGACCAGAGTTTCCTCGTCGCCTTCCGAGCCGGCAGTGCGAAGCAAGGCCGCGCTGAACTTGCCCGCGATCGCGCGGGGCACCTGGAAATGGGTTTCTGCCGGACCAATACGGATCGCACCGATTTCGTTTCGGGTGATGTGGCCGCGCCGGCACAGCACCGGCAGGATCCAGCGCGGGTCGGCATTCTGTTGCCGGCCTATGTTCATCCGGAACCAGACAATGTCCTCGAAACCGGGGCGATGCTTTTCCTGCTGCGTGGCGCGGCGCGCTTCTGGCGTGTTCTCGATCAGCTCTTCGGGCTCTGGCATTTTCGCGCGGTGCGCCTGCACGAGCATCGCCGCAATGTCCCGAGGCGATCGCTCCGCCAGCAGGCGCTCGGCAAGCTCGCGGTCAGTATCGTCTACATCTACGGGCTTCATCAGTGCCGCCAGCAACCGCTCGCGATCCTGCTCGATGATCGCCTCGCGAGTCGGCGCCGAAATCCATTCGGCATTAATCTTGGCCCGCCTGAGCATTTCCTCGACGCGCCTGCGGCGAGGATAGGGGACGATCAGGACAGCGGTGCCCTTTTTGCCCGCGCGCCCGGTCCGGCCCGAACGATGCTGCAATATCTCTGCATCGCGCGGTATTTCGACATGCACGACGAGGCTAAGCGTCGGTAGATCGATGCCGCGCGCCGCAACGTCGGTCGCCACACAGACGCGCACCCGCCGGTCGCGCAATGCCTGCAAGGCCTGGTTGCGTTCCGACTGCGAATGTTCGCCCGAAAGCGCAACGGCAGCAAAACCGCGCTCCTGCAACATCGCATGGAGATGGCGGACATTGTCGCGCGTGGCGCAGAACAGCATTGCCGTTTCCGCTTCATGGAAGCGCAGCAGATTGACCACCGCGTTCTCGATTTCCGACGGCGAAACCGTCACCGCCTGATAGGCAATGTCTCCATGCCCGCGATCGTCGCCCACCGTCGATATGCGCAACGCATCGCGCTGATAGCGCTTGGCCAGCGCCTCGATCGGACGCGGCATCGTAGCAGAAAAGAGCAGGGTGCGGCGGGTATCTGGCGTCGCGTCGAGGATTTCCTCGAGATCTTCGCGAAACCCCATGTCGAGCATTTCGTCCGCTTCATCGAGGACGACGGCGGCGAGCGAGGCGAGATCGAGTGCGCCACGCTCTAGATGATCGCGCAGGCGTCCCGGCGTGCCGACCACGATCGAGGCGCCCGCCTGCAAGGCACGACGTTCGAGCGATGGGTTCATGCCGCCCACGCAGGTAGCGATCTTCGCGCCGGTCTTGGCGTAGAGCCATTCCAGTTCGCGGCTGACCTGAAGCGCCAGTTCGCGGGTCGGGGCAACTACCAGCGCAAGTGGCGAGGCCGCGCGCGGCATGGTGCCCTCGCTGGTCAGCAGTTCGGCCGCCATGGCGAGGCCGAAAGCTACGGTCTTGCCCGAACCAGTCTGCGCCGAGACGACGAGGTCGCGGCCCAGGGATTGCGGCTCGAGCACCGCGGCCTGAACCGGAGTAGGTTGCGAATAGCCGCGTTCGGCCAGCGCATCGCCGAAAAACGGCGAGAGTTTTGAAAAGGTCATTGAACTCACAGACAAGTCGTTCGCGCACCATTGCGCGAGACGCGGCAGTCAGACGGATTGGGCCGCAGCCCAGCCGCTGGCCCAGGCCCACTGGAAATTGTAGCCACCCAGCCAGCCCGTCACATCGACAGCTTCGCCGATCACATACAGACCCGGAACGCGTTTGGCTTCCATTGTTTTCGAAGAAAGTTCCGCAGTACTGATTCCGCCCACCGTAACTTCCGCCTTTGCGAAGCCTTCGGTGCCGTTTGGCCAGAATTTCCAGTCGGCAAGTCGCTCCTGAGCCTGCCGCAGTTTTGTGTCGGTCGCATTGGCCAGTAATTCCGGCAAATCAATTCGTTCGGTCAGCGTCGCGGCGAGCCGGTCTGACAGTTTGGCTCTCAAAACCCCGCGGAGAGTCTGGCGCGGTGCGACGCGTTTTGCAGCGAGGAGCCAGTCGCTTTCCTCGTCGGGTGCGAAATCAATGCTTACCGGCTCTCCATGCCGCCAATAGGAGGAGACTTGCAGGATTGACGGTCCCGACAGTCCGCGATGGGTAAACAGGGCAGCTTCACGAAACGCGGCCTTACCTGCGCGCGCAACGACATCCGCCGAAACTCCCGACAGGTCGCGGAACAGCACGTCGTCACCGCCAAGCGTCAGCGGCACGAGCGCGGGCCGCGGTTCAACCACCTTGAGGCCGAACTGCCGGGCCAAGTCATAGGCATAGCCGGTCGCGCCCATCTTGGGGATTGAAGGCCCGCCGGTCGCGATGACGAGCGCGGCGGCTTCGAAGGTGCGATCCTGCGTGGTAACGCGAAACAAGCTATCGACATGCGCGACACTTTTGATCGCCTGATCGCAGACAACCAGTCCGCCGGTCCGCTCCACTTCGCCCAGCAACAGGTCGACGATCTGCCGGGCTGACCTGTCGCAGAAGAGTTGGCCGAGGGTCTTTTCGTGCCAGGCGATGCCATGGCTCTCGACCAGCGCGAGGAAATCGCGCGGAGTGTAGCGACTGAGCGCTGATTTGGCGAAATGCGGATTGGCGGAAATGTATCGCTCGGACGCGGTATCGAGGTTGGTGAAGTTGCAGCGACCGCCGCCCGAGATGAGGATCTTCTTGCCTGCCGCCTCGGCCCGCTCGAGCACGACGACCTTACGGCCGCGCCGCCCGATTTCGGCAGCGCACATCAGTCCGGCCGCCCCGGCGCCGAGAACGATGGCATCGAATGCTTGGGTCATTGCTGGTTGCGGATCGCCATCAATGCAGCTTGGCTATCTTGATGCCATCCTGCCGAGCACGATCGCGCACCGATTCCTCGCTTCTGGCAAGTGCCTTGGCGAGAGCCTTGAGCGCCATGCCCTTGGCGGCCAGCGTTGTTAGCTTTGCGATCTCGTCCGCGCGCCAAGGCTGACGGTGCCGTTCGAATTTCTCTTTGCTCACCAATGGTTCCTTTTGCGTGCAATTTGCGCCTGAACAGCAGCCAAGTCGCTTTCGTCGAATGTTCATGCTAGTGGATAGCGCCTGACACAAGAGTCCTTTTCGGATTCCCATCGCG
>CAMDQY010000185.1 GCA_945906005.1 Novosphingobium sp. Chol11
GATCTTGAAGCCAAGCTCACCGAGTGGGAGAACTTCTACAACTTCAACAGGCCACACGGCGCCTTCAACGGCAAAACACCCTATGAAGCCCTTCGGGAAAGGCTATAATCTCACCCAGTCGATGTCCCGATAGATCGTCAACCTTACAGTCAAAGCAACCGGGCGCGTTAAGATCGGTAACGGTTGTTGAGGTGCGCTTGGTCTGGGACGGTCCCGGGAAACCGTAGTTCTTCGCAAAAATTGGATGAAGATTGCCGTTGGAGGTTCGTCTTGCATCGGACAAACCCAATTGCTTTGACAATGCCAATTTGGCTAGTGGCCTCTGGGAGAGTTTGCATGCATCTTGTTGGAACACCCTCGGACAACTTGCCCAAGGTACTGGGCACCGGCCATGATACGGGGAATTTTGCCTATATCTCGTTGTCGGCGCGCGAGCCTGATGGGCGTGATGCCGAGTATATCGAGTGGCATTCGCTCGATCACCGCCCCGAACAGCACCGCTTGCCCCAATTGCGCCAATCACTGCGAGTGGTTTCCACCCCGGAATGCCGCAAGGTTCGGGCTATCAGCACTCCGGCCTATAACGCTGTCGACCATGTGATGACCTATCTGTTCTCCGGCTATGCCAGCATGCCCGACTTTATCGTGCTGGGCCATGCGTTGGGTGATGCTGGTCGCATGCCGCTGCGCCTGCCACTTGTGAGCTATCTCACGGCCGATCTGGCAGGCAAGGTTGCCGCCACGCGCGCCGTTGCCGGGGCCGAAGTTATCCCGTTCCGGCCTGCGCTCGGCATCTATCTGATTATCGAGCAGGGCCATGCCCCAGCCGCCGATCTGGCAGACATTACCGGCGTCGCGGGCGTGTGGTGGTATCATACCGGCGTTGCCCCCGCGCCCTACAACGATGATTTCACCGGCTTGCAGGTGACCTACTGTTACCTTGACGCCGACCCTGTCTTAGTTGCCGCACAACTGGGTGAAGCTGTGAAGGCTCGCTGGGAATCGGGCGAAGTGCAGGGCCTGCTTGCAGCACCGTTTTATTCAATTGTCCCGTTCGAATGGACACGCTACCTGCCCAGTGGGAACTAGATGTTTGGTCCCGGAGTTTGATGGTGCATTATCCATGCAGGAATGGAAGGATGCGCTATGGGACAAGTTCTTCACGGGAGCGCCAGCACGACAGCGGCAATCAGTCGAGCAATACAGAATAGTCAAGACAGCCTGAGGGTTCTCGCGAAGCGCCATGGGATTACCCCAAGACGGTAGCCAAGTGGCGGAGCCGGAGCAGCACGGTCGATGTGCGGCCCGGCCCCAAAGATGCGCATTCGACGGTGCTGAGCATCGAGGAGGAAGCGATCATCGTCGCTTTCCGCAGGCACACGCTGTTGCCCCTGGATGACTGCCTCTATGCCTTGCAGGTCAGCATTCCACACCTGACCAGATCGTCGCTGCACCGCTGTCTGCAGCGGGCGGCGTTAGAAACCTTGGCTCCGTCTCGATCAGGCCCGTTAGGCGCTTGGAGTAATGCACATCGAGTGTTACATTCTTTGCCAAAGCGGGAAAGCTCGCAAGGAACGGAGATCGAGGATGCGCGACACCGATAGTTACGACCTTGTCATCAAGGGCGGCATGATCATCGACGGTATGCAGACCCCTCGCTATCGCGGCGATATCGGCATCCGGGACGGCGTGATCGTCGAGATCGGCAGCAATATCGCGGTGGCAAAGGCCAGGCAGGTGATCGAGGCCAAGGGCAAGATCGTCGCACCCGGTTTCGTCGATCTGCACACCCACTACGATAGCCAGCTGTTCTGGGATCCGTGGTGCACGATGTCGGGCTGGCACGGCGTGACCAGCGTGGTGATCGGCAATTGCGGCTTCGGCTTTGCTCCCTGCAAACCGGAAGACCGCGAGCGCACCATGCTCAGTCTGGTGCGCAACGAGGCGGTGCCGCTGGAAACCATGCGGCAAGGCATGCCGTGGGACTGGGTGAGTTTCAGGGAATATCTGGAGAGCGTCGAGCGTGCGCCCAAGGGCGTCAACATCATGTCGTTCGTGCCGCTGGCGCCGCTCTATGGCTATGTCGTGGGCACCGATGAAGCCAAGCAACGCGCTGCAACCGATGAAGAATTGCAGCAGATGTGCGATCTTCTGCTCGAAGCGATGGAAGTGGGTGGTTGCGGCATAAGCGCGCAGATTCTCGGCGATCAGGGCAATGTCCAGCTCGATCATGACGGTACGCCGATGGTTACCGACCATATGAGCACGCGCGACCTCACGGCCTTTTGCCGCACCATGGGTAGCACCGGGCGCGGTGTCGCGCAGCTGACCGGCGATATCGCCATTGCCGAAACCATGGCGCGCGAAAGCGGGCGCCCGGTGATCTGGAACGCGCTCCTGGCGGAAGGCGCGCTCAACCAGCACGGCGGCGCGCGAATGACCCCCCGAGCGGCACTCGACCGGCTGAAAGAGCTGAACGAAGTCGACGGCTTGCGCGTCTACGCTCAGGCACTGACTACCAATTTCGCCTCGCAGTTCACCTTCGAAGATTACAACCTCGCCGATGCGATCCCGATCTGGAAGGACACCTGCATGGGGACGATTCCGGAGAAACTGGCCAAGTTCAAGGATCCGGTGCGGCGGCAGAAACTCAAGGACCTTCATGACGAGCGCGGCGGGCTGTTTGCCGCCGGCTATGTCGTTGATGCCATCAAGGTCGGCTGGATTCCGCTTGATGTGCCCGATGGTCTTGCACTGCAGGAAAAGTATGAGGGCTATACAATCGGTGAGATCGCCGAGCGTGAAGGCAAGCATTCGCTCGATGTGCTGATGGACATTGCGGTCCTGGGCGAACTGAAGAGCGGCTTCGAAACCAAAATGATCATGACGCCGCCGGCGGCGATGAAGGAAATTGCCACCTCGCCGGTCGCGATCCCCGGCGTCAGCGACGGCGGCGCACATACCAAATTCGTCACCACCGGGCGCTATCCCACCGATCTGCTCAGCTACTGGGTGCGCGAAGAGAAGATCATGGAGCTGGAAGAGGCGCATTGGCGGCTCTCCGGCCTCGCCGCGCAGGCCGCAGGTCTCAAGGGCCGCGGCTGGCTGCAGGAAGGCATGGCCGCAGACATTGTCGTTTATGATTATGACAAGCTCGAAACCCTGCCGCAGCACCGGGTGTGGGACTATCCGGCGGGCGAATGGCGGCTGATCCAGAAGGCGGCAGGCTACGACTATATCATCGTCAATGGCGAGGTGACCTTCACCGATGGCGAATGCACCGGGGCGACCCCAGGCAAGCTGCTGCGCCACGGCACTGCCTGAGCCAGCGGGAGACGAACAATGAACGCATTGCATAATCCCGAATTCGGCCCGATCTTCGACGCCGACAATCACTATTGGGAAAGCAGCGACGCCTTCACCCGGTATCGCGATCCGAAGTTCGCTGAGCGCGGGGTCCGGCTGGTCGAAGTGGACGGAAAATTGCGTTACTACATTGGCGACAAGCCGCATGCGACCTGCCCAGGGCCTGGCGATCAACACGGCCGACCGAAGCCCGGAATATTATACGATTACTTTGCCGGACGCGAGGCGATCGACCCGGTACGCCATGCCTATAGCGAGTTGGCGGCCGACCACCCTGACTGGTTCAATCGCGATGCACGTCTCAAAGTCATGGATGAGCAGGGCGTCGAGGCGATGTGGCTGTTCCCTTCTGGCGGGGTCTGCATGGAAGGCCCGATGCAGCCCGATATCGAGGCGTCGTTGCACATTCTCGGCGCGTTCAACCGCTGGATCGACGACGAGTGGGGATTTGCCCACCAGAACCGCATTTTCGGTGTGCCGTTCATGGCGCTGTCTGACCTGGATGCCGCGCTTGCGGAGCTGGACTGGGCGATGCAGCGCGGCGCTCGTGTGATCTCAATTCGCAATGGTCCGGTCTTCACCCGCGATGGCAACCGGTCGCCTGCAGATCCGATCTTCGATCCGTTCTGGGCGCGCGTCGAAGAGGCCGGGCTGGTCGTGACGGCCCATGCCGGATTCGACGATGGCTATCGCGATGTTGACAATGCTGTCGCCCGGGCTTGGGGCATCGACGTGGAAAATCGCAAATATGCCATGCACCGCGCCGACGGGATGGATTTCTCCAGCACGCTGGTCACTATGCTCCAGAAGAAGCGCCTGGTGCATGATTTTGCCGCGATCCTGGTGACCCACGGCCTGTTCACCCGTTTCCCACGCCTCAAATTCGCGTTTATCGAGAACGGTGCGCAATGGGTCGGGCCGCTGCTGCACGATCTGCAGGTCGTGCATGTGCAGCATCCCGGAATGTTCGCCAGTAACCCGGTCGACCAGTTCCATCGCAACTGCTGGGTCGCGCCATTCGTGGAGGACGATGTCGCCGACCTTGCCTGGCATATTCCCGTCGAACGCATCCTGTTCGGCTCCGACTGGCCTCACGCTGAGGGCATCGCCCATCCACGTGATTTCTTCGGTCTGGTTGAGGGCTTCTCGGACGGCGACGTCCGCAAGATCATGCGTGACAACGCGCGCGAGCTGACATTTGCCTGATTATTGCCGAAGGTTGCCGCAGTGCTGACCGGTATCTTCGCCGAGGGCTTTGTCAGACCAAATGCACCGGCTGGCGTAGGAGGCGACTGACGGTTAGGAGCGCGCTATGCCGCGCCCCCGCAAACCAGCCAGCCCGTTCCGCTA
>CAMDQY010000186.1 GCA_945906005.1 Novosphingobium sp. Chol11
CGATATCTTCTCCCCGCCATGCACAAGTCGAACCGCCTCCCGCTTGAACTCAAGCGTATAGCGCGCCTTCACTCCGTCCTTCATCCTGATACCCCTTCGCTGATCTGTTCCTATCAGCCAAGGGAGACGTCAGGCAGGGGCAAGCTCAAAACACCTTGGACCGGCGAGTGTGGAAAAAAAGCGCCGGTTACCGCGTGCTCCGGGGCGCTCCGGCTGGCGTTATGACAAGCCATGGCCTAGAGTCAGTCCATGACATTTGAACTGACACGAAATTACGGTAGCCGCGCGTGAGCGACGAGACCGAAACCATCGATCCGGCTGGTCCGGAAGGCGAATACGAGCGCATCGACATCGTCGATGAAATGAAGTCGAGCTATCTCGATTACGCGATGAGCGTGATCGTGGCGCGCGCGCTGCCCGATGTACGCGACGGGCTCAAGCCGGTGCATCGCCGCATACTTTTTGCCGCGCAGGAAGGCGGCATGGTCGCGGGGCGGCCCTATCGCAAGTGCGCCAAGATCGTCGGCGACGTGATGGGCAACTATCACCCGCACGGCGACACCGCGATTTACTTCGCGCTGGTGCGAATGGCGCAGGATTGGTCGATGCGCGTGCCGCTGGTCGATGGCCAGGGCAACTTCGGCTCGATGGACCCGGATGATCCGGCATCGATGCGATATACCGAGGCGCGGCTGGCGAAAGTCGCCAACTCGCTGCTCGACGATCTTGACAAGGATACCGTCGATTTCGCCGACAACTACGACGGTTCGCGCCGCGAGCCGACCGTTTTACCTGCCCGTTTCCCCAACCTTCTGGTCAATGGCGCGGGCGGTATCGCGGTCGGAATGGCGACCAATATCCCGCCGCACAACCTCGGCGAGGTGATCGACGGCTGCCTGGCCTATATCGAAAATCCGTCGATCTCGTCCGAACAACTGTTCGAGATCATCCCTGGCCCCGATTTCCCCACCGCACCGCTGATCCTCGGTCAGGCCGGCGCGAAGAGCGCCTACATGACCGGGCGCGGATCGATCATCCAGCGCTGCCGCCACGAGATCGAGGAAGGCCGAGGCGACCGTCGCTCGATCGTGCTCACTTCGATCCCGTTCCAGGTCGGCAAGTCGGGCCTCGTTGAAAAGATCGCCGATGCCGCGAAGGACAAGCGGATCGAGGGCGTATCCGATATTCGCGACGAATCGAGCCGCATGGGCATGCGCGTCGTCATCGATCTGAAGCGCGATGCGACACCCGAAGTCACGCTCAACCAGATATGGCGGCACACGCCCGCGCAATCGAGCTTCCCGGCCAACATGCTGGCGATTCGCGGCGGTCGTCCCGAAACGCTCGGCCTGCGCGACATCATCAGCTCGTTTGTCCAGTTCCGCGAACAGGTCATCACCCGGCGCACTAAGTTCGAGCTGAACAAGGCCCGCACCCGCGCCCACATCCTGCTTGGCCTTGTCGTCGCGGTCTCGAACCTCGACGAGGTGGTGGCGATGATCCGTGGTTCGTCGAACCCGGCCGAAGCGCGCGCCAAGCTGCTGGTCAAGGAATGGCCGATCGGCGACATCGCGCCCTACATTCGCCTGGTCGAGGCGATCGAACCCAATGCCGAGCAGGAAGGCGGAACCTATCGGCTTTCCGAGGAACAGGTGAAGGCGATCCTCGATCTGCGTTTGCATCGCCTCACCGCGCTGGGCCGCGACGAAATTGGCGACGAGCTTCAGCAACTGGCCAATGCGATCGAGGAATATCTCGCGATCCTTGGCGACAGGGCGAAGCTCTACGAGGTGATGCGCGAGGAACTGCGCGAAGTGCGCGATGCCTATGCCACGGCGCGCGTCTCGGAAATCACCAGCGCGGCTGATGGGATCGACGACGAAGACCTCATCGCGCGCGAGGACATGGTCGTCACCGTCACCATGGACGGCTATATCAAGCGCACCCCGCTTTCCGCCTTCCGGGCGCAGAACCGCGGCGGCAAGGGCCGCGCCGGCATGGCGACCAAGGAAGAGGATGCCGTGTCCGAAATGTTCGTCACCTCGACGCACACGCCGGTGTTGTTCTTCTCGACGGCGGGCAAGGTCTATCGGCTCAAAGTCTGGAAACTGCCCGAAGGCGGACCGACCACACGCGGCAGGCCGATCATAAACCTGCTGCCCGCTCTCGACGATGGCGAGACTATCGCCACGGTGCTTCCGCTGCCCGAGGACGAGGACAGTTGGGGCGAACTCAATGTCATGTTCGCCACCGCCAAGGGCGTGGTGCGTCGCAACTCGATGGCGACTTTCACCAATATTCGCAGCGTCGGCAAGATCGCCATGCGCTTCGATGAGGACAGCGAGGATCGCCTGATTGGCGTCGCCCTGCTGACCAAAGGCGACGATGTTCTGCTTGCGAGCCGCAATGGTAAGGCAATCCGTTTTCCGGCCGACGACGTCCGCGAATTTTCCGGTACATCCGGCACGGGCGTTCGCGGCATGCGTCTGTCGACTGACGACGAGGTAATCTCGCTCTCGATCCTCCACCGCGTCGCCACCAGTGCCGAGGAGCGCGAAGAATATCTGCGTTATGCGCCGTGGAAGACCGAGAAGGACCGCGAAATGGCCGATCAGGCGCGCTTTATCGAAATGGCCGAACGTGAGCAATTCATCCTGACGGTCTGCGCCAATGGCTACGGCAAGTTGTCGTCGGCATATGAGTATCGGCGCACCGGTCGCGGCGGCCAGGGCATCACCAACATCGACAACATCGCCCGCAACGGTGCGGTTGTCGCCAGCTTTGCGGCGACCAAGGTCGATCAGCTCATGCTTGTCACCAACCAGGCCAAGCTGATCCGCATCGGCCTCGATTCGCTACGGGTAATCGGCCGCAACAGTGCCGGCGTGCGGCTGTTCGACGTCGCGGACGGCGAATCGGTGGTAAGCGCGGTGCGCATCGACGAGGATCCCGAATCCGAAAACGATGCCGAAGCGGCAATTGCCGATGAGATGGCGTCGCGCGCGGAACCGGAACCGGACGGAAGCGACGGCGAACCGGAGGCCTGAATAATCAGTCGCGTGCGATGACCCATCAGGTTCACATCATCGGTGGCGGACTGGCTGGCTGCGAGGCAGCGTGGCAACTGGCGAGGCGCGGGATTGCCGTGCGCCTCTCGGAAATGCGCGGCGCATCTTCGGAAAATGGGGGAGAGCGCGGCCCGGCGCACGAAACCGACGGTCTGGCCGAACTCGTCTGCTCGAACAGCTTCAGGTCCGACGATGACGAGAAGAACGCGGTTGGCCTGCTGCATCACGAAATGCGGGAATGCCATTCGCTGATCATGGGCGCTGCCTCGGTGGCGCAGGTTCCCGCCGGATCGGCGCTGGCAGTCGATCGCGACGTCTTTTCCGCCGAGGTCGAGCGGCGGCTCGCCTCCCTACCCTCGCTCCAGATCGTGCGCGAGCGGATCGACACGTTGCCCGGCCAAGGCCTCACCTTGTTTGCCACCGGACCGCTTACGGCCGCGACGCTCGCCAACTGCATCGGCACTGCAACGGGAGTGCAAGGACTTGCGTTCTTCGATGCCATCGCGCCGATCGTCCACCACGATACGATCGACATGGAGGTGTGCTGGATGGCCTCGCGGTGGGATAAGGGCGAGACCAAGGACTACATCAACTGCCCGATGACCAAGGAGCAGTATCTGGCATTCCACGCCGGACTGGTTGCTGGCGAGAAGTCCGAGTTCAAGGAGTGGGAAAAAGACACACCCTATTTCCAGGGCTGCATGCCGATCGAGGTGATGGCCGAGCGCGGGCTCGATACGCTCCGTTTCGGACCGATGAAGCCGGTCGGGCTCGACAATCCGCACGACGCGACGCCCGAATTTCCGAACGGCCGCTGGCCTCACGCGGTTGTGCAATTGCGGCAGGACAACAAGCTGGGCACCTTGTGGAACATGGTCGGCTTCCAGACCAAGCTGAAGCACGGCGCGCAGAAGGAACTGTTCCGCACCATTCCGGGCCTCGAAAATGCCGAGTTCGCTCGGCTGGGCGGTCTGCACCGCAACACCTTCCTCAATTCGCCGCTGCTGCTCGACCGGCAACTGCGTTTGAGGACCGCGCCGCACATCCGCTTTGCCGGGCAGATCACCGGCTGCGAGGGTTATGTCGAAAGCGCCGCGATCGGCCTGCTGGCCGGATTGATGACCGCAGCAGAGCTGACGGGCCGCGACTGGCAATCGCCTCCACCCACGACCGCGCTGGGCGCCTTGCTCGCGCATGTGACCGGCGATGCCGAGGTGGACAGTTTTCAGCCGATGAACGTCAACTTCGGGCTGTTTCCGCCATTGCCCGAAGTGAAGAAGAAACAGCGCAAGCTCGCCTATACCGAGCGCGCCAAGACCGACTTGGCGCAATGGCTCCCGCTCGCGGTGGGCTGATCAGCTCCGGCAGGCGGGCTTGATGCCGCGCTTGGGCTTTGTCGTAGCGAATTCCGCTGCGGTAAGTTCGCGATTTCGGTCGCGATCCGCGCCATCGAACTTAGCCACCGTGGCCCCGGCCCACTCCTCGAATGTCAGCAGGTTGTTGCCGTCACGGTCGACCTTCTTGAAAGCGTCGGTGTGGGTGGAGAGCATCTCGCTGCGGGTAATGCGTCCGTCCCGGTCGCGGTCAT
>CAMDQY010000187.1 GCA_945906005.1 Novosphingobium sp. Chol11
CGTCGTGCCGAGGAACCGCCGCGAAGACCTGATCAAGCGCGTCGTCGCGCTGCCCGGCGACCGCATCGCCGTCGCCAATGGCCAGATAGTGCTCAACGGCAAACCTGTGCCGCAGGCAGTTGAGCCGGCGCTGGAACTGCCGGCCGATCCCGACCAGCCGTGCGATGACTACACCTTCCCCGGCCTCAAGGCGCGGATGCCATCGGGGCGCGAAGTCTGCGAATTGCCGATGCTGCGCGAAACCCTGCCCAACGGCGCGAGCTATCTCGTGATCGATCACCTTCGCCAAACGCTCGACGACATGGACGAGTTCGAGGTGCCCGCGGGCCACGTCTTCCTGATGGGCGACAACCGCGATCACAGCGCCGACAGCCGCGCGATGCTGGAAGAAAATGGACTGGGCGGCCCGGTTCCGCTCCACGACATCGGCGGACGGGCCGAATTCATCACCTTCTCGCTCGACGGCACGCAGGGCTGGAACCCGCTGTCGTGGTGGAGCGCCTTGCGCGAGGGCCGTGCCTGGTCCACGCTGCGCCCGCGCGTCGAGAAAGCGCGCAAGCAGGGCTGAGAACATGGCGCGCAAGTTCCTCTATATCGTTGCCGCCATCACGGTTCTGGTGATCGCGGCGATGTTCGCGCTCAGGATCTGGTCGTCGCAGCTATCCGAGTTGGCCTTCGTCCCCGACGCTGAGTTCACGCCCCGGCCCAAGGTCGAGAGCGGTGCCTATGCGGGATACGAGCGCTGGATCGCGCGGCCCGGAATGGGCGCGGACGATCCGGCGATGTGGGTGCCGCCGGGCCTGGTGGAGGATGCCGACGCGCTCGCGGTGCCAGTGTTTTTCGTCCACCCGACCAGCTATTTCGAAAAGGCGCAGTGGACCGCGCCCGACAGCGACGCCAAGGCGCGCGATCTTGCAGAAATGTTGGTGCGCGGCATGGCGAGCCCGTTCAACAAGAGTATCGACGTTTGGGCTCCGCGTTACCGTCAGGCGACCATCGGCGCCTTTCTCACCGACAAACCCGAAGGCACCCGCGCGCTCGATCTTGCCTATGGCGACGTGCTCGCCGCCTTCGATCACTTCATCGCCACGGTCGATCCGAAGAAGCTGATCGTCCTCGCCGGGCACAGCCAGGGCGCATACCATCTGCGCCGCCTGCTGCGCGACCGGGTGGCGGGTAAGCCGCTGGCGAGCCGCGTTGCCGCCGCCTACCTGATCGGCTGGCCGATCGCGGTAGAGCAGGACTTGCCCAAAACCGGCCTTGCCGCCTGCGCCTCGCCCGAACAAACCAACTGCATCGTCTCATGGCTGAGCGTGGCCGAGCCTGCCGATACCGAAATTCTGGTCGCAGCCTGGAAGCGCACCAAGGGCCTCGACGGAAGCTCGCTCGAAGAGGCAAAGTTTCTCTGCATCAACCCGCTTACCGGCAAAGTGGGCGGCGCAGCCCCGGCGAGTGCCAATCTGGGCACGCTGATTCCCGACCTGGCAGGCAAGAGCGGCACGCTCGTCGAGGGCAAGGTTTCGGCCAGCTGCCGCGAGGACGGGTTCCTCTCGATCGGCGAGCAGCCCGATCTCGGGCTTGGACCATACGTGTTGCCTGGTAACAACTATCACCTGTTCGACGTGACCTTGTTCTGGGCGAACCTGCGCGCCGATTTCGTCCGCCGGGTGAAAGCCTGGAAACCCGAACAGTGAGCACCGAAGGCCGCGAGGAGTTCCGGCAGGAGCTTCCGCATGGCGGAGTGCTGCTCGGGCTGGACCTCGGCACCAAGACCATCGGCACCGCGCTTTGCGACGCGGGTTGGCGGTTCGCCTCGCCGGGCAAGACACTTTCGCGCGGCAAGTTCGGCGCGGACAGTGCGGTGTTGAAAGCCTTGTGCGCCGAACGCAGCGTGGCCGGGATCGTCATCGGCCTGCCACTCAACATGGACGCAAGCGAAGGACCGCGCGCGCAATCGAGCCGCGCCTACGCCCGCAATATCGCCGCTGCGCTTGAACTGCCGGTGTTGCTTTGGGACGAACGCTGGTCGACCGCAAGCGCCGAACGCGGCCTCATTGGCCAGGACATGAGCCGGGCCAAGCGCGCCGAACGGATCGATTCGGCAGCGGCTGCAGTAATCCTTCAGGGCGCGATCGATGCGCTTTCAGGAAGCGTGTTCTAGCACCCTGCGGCGATTGCGCGCTTCGGCTGCGACCAGCCTGCTGCCCGACCGTTCCGCCCGCCGCCAGACGAGGTCGCGCTCGGCCTCGCCCTGGGCCTGCGTTGCCAGCGAACGCCACGATGCGAGCCGCATCCGCTCGCTGGGATGACGAGCGCCGAAGGTCTCGGCAAGGTCGAGCGCCTGGGGCGTGCCAAGCCCCACCGCGACCCGCAGGAACGCCTCGCTCGATCCGGGCGAGACGATCCGCCCGACCCGGCTGTTTTCGACGTCGAAATTGTACTGGTCCATCCATCCCAGCGATCCGCCCGAATGCATGATGTTGATCGAGACCGAGAGCGAATCGGCGGGAAGCTGCGCATGAACGTCGCGGTGCGCGCGGTAGTGCATGATCTTGCCCTCCTCGAGCGCCGACCTTTCGACATATCGAAGCGCCACCGGTTCGCCCTGCCAGCCGACCACGTCTTCGTATTCATACTCGGAGTATTCGGTCCAGTAGCCCGGCCCGAAATGGCCGAGCGTCAGGAAATCGAAGTTATGGTCGTGCGGAAAGCCATAGACGAACGAGGCACCGCCGCTGGCGCGCATCGTATATTCGTCCTCGCTTGGCCACAGGTTGGCGCGCATGAAGAAATCGCCGCCATCGGGCGCGTGGAGCATCACCACTTGCGGGCCGTAGAAATTGGCCCCGTCGCCAGCGTCGTCGTGCCGCGCTTCCAGTTCGGCCCCCAGCATGTCGCCAAGGAACGAACGATCGCCGCCAAGCCGCCGTAACAGTCCCGCGCCGTGCTGAAGGATTTGCTCATCGCGCGGATCGAAGCCGGTTTGCTTTAGGGCATCGACGCATTCGGCAAGGCTGCAGGTATCGGCGGGCGCCACATCGAGCACGCGGGGCATCAGGCAATCTCCCTCAATTGCGGATAGCTTTCGATGAGTTGCGAGCGCAGCGCGCCTGCCGCAGGTGCAAGCTCGTCGTCCGCGCGGCGCGCGACCTCGCTCAGCGCCGAGAATCCTGCTGCGGTGTCGAGCGACAGGAATTCGCGCAGCGCCTGCCAGCGCATCGGAGTGCTACCCGCCTCGCAGGCAATCGCCGCCATCGCGGGCGCGGCGTCGGTCCGGCCCATGCGCCCGAGCAGCGCCATCATCAGCTCTGCGCGGCTGTCCACCGGCGTGCCTGCTGCCTGATGCACCAGAGTACCATCGACCAGCGCATATTCGCGCGTCGGCCCCGCATCGGGCAGTCGGCGCTGGAGCCGCAGCGAGACGAGGCAACCCTCAAAACTCTCAAGACGCATATGGCGGGAGCGCGCATCGCGCACGATCAGCGACCCGGGCGCGAGCGACACGTCGCTGGCGGAAAGATCGGCGCGATCGGGCCGGGTCGCACCGCGATCGATGACCACGGCGCGCGCCTTGCCCGCAAGGACGCGCTCCCACACCTGGCTGGGCGAGAAATCGGCGGTCGTCGCAGGCGGGCGTCTGGCAAGGCCGGAGCCGTCGATGGCGACAAGCGAAAGCGTGACATAGCCCAAACGCGCGAGCTGCAGCGTCGAGATCGTGTCATCGGTGAAATGGCGGAACGGCGCATGTCCGAGCCAGTTGACGGCGAGCGCTTCGCAGGTTGCCCCGGCAAGTTCGTGAGCGAGCTGCATAGCCCCGTCGCTGGCCGGATCGAACAGCCGGGCGAGCGCGGGATGGTCGGCTAGATCGCCGCCTCCTGCAAACGCTTTCACCGCATCGAGCAGCGCCGCGACATGCGGCTGGTTGCGCCAGGCGGAAACGCGAGCCACCAGCGCCTCCTGCGCGTTGCGCTGCGGGCTATCGTCGTCCCGCAGCGCACGCAGTTCCGGATGGATGATCATCCTTCGCAGCGCCCTGTCAGAGGATGCCGCGAGTCGGATCGATCTCGTAGAGGAACGTGATCAGGAACACGATCGTATCGTCCGAGCTCTGCACGCGGGCGGCATCGACGAGCGAACCGAACAGGCCGGTCAGCGTATCAAGATCGGGAAGCGACGAGATGTCGATCTTCGGAAGATTCATGGTTATTACCCCCAGAAAGCCGTGCGCGGATGGTTGCGCACAAGGCCGTTGTGTCGGGGGCGGCGGGCGTAATTAAGTTAAAAGATTGCAAGGAGCCGCGCACTTGGCTGCGCTCTGCTACTGGGCCGCCTTGCGCAGGACCACGACCAGTCCGGACCGCGCCGGAGCGACTTCGCCCGGCGCAATGGCGATCCGCACCGCGTCGGCGCGGGCGCGGTCGAGGATTTGGCCCGGCACATCACGTTCATGGACCACGGCATCGGCCCTGCCGAGCATGCGCGATTGGCGCAGGGTCAGGTCATCGGGATTCTCGCTAACAAGGACGATCTCCATGCTCGCGGCAGGGCCACCGGTATCGGAGCCTTCCAGCCAGCTTGGCACTTTATCGGCGCTCGCCTCGCCGAGCGGATCGAGCATGCCACCCTCGCCCAAAGCCGCATCGAGCGCG